>NZ_FOII01000034.1:0-37477 GCF_900111625.1 Variovorax sp. OV084
CACGAGACCTTCGGGCCGGTGTCGCCGGTGATCCGCTTCAGGACGATCGAGGAGGCGATCCGCATCTCCAACGGCACGGCCTACGGGCTGTCGTCGGCGGTGTGCACGAACCGCATGGACTACATCACGCGCTTCATCCGCGAGCTGAACGTGGGCAGCGTCAACGTGCGCGAGGTGCCGGGCTACCGCCTGGAGCTCACGCCCTTCGGCGGCATCAAGGACTCGGGCCTCGGATACAAGGAAGGCGTGCTCGAGGCCATGAAGAGCTTTACCAACACCAAGACCTACTCGTTGCCCTGGTGAGCTCGAGGCCTGCTCCCGGATACACCGGGAGCCAGGCCCTGGCCGCCCACCGCATCGCACTCTCCATCGTCTTGCGTCCCTTGCCAGGGACGCCGAAGTCGCGCGCGTGGATGCGCCTCGATCTGACGAAAAAGCCGACAGGACTATCGAAATACCCATGGGCTTTCGTCGCTGGCACGTCACCCCGCTCTTCTGTAATTCGACCACTCCCCCACCAGAGGCAGCCGAAAAAAATGTCAGTCGAGCACTTCATTCCCCAAGCCATTCCCCCAGGCGCCGCCATGCGGGCGCGCAAGGCACCAGACCCGATAGGCACGTGCCAGCGCGCCACCGGATGGACGCGCACCTTCGCGCTCACGACCGCGCTCGTTGCCGCACTGAGCGGCTGCGGTGGCGGCAGCGGTTCAGGCGGCGCGGCGCTTGCATTGCCGGCCCCGTCATCACCCGCCCCCACGTCGCCCGAAGCACCATCGACGCCGCTCGCCAACCGCACGCTGGTCATCGACCTCGACGGCGCCACCTACGCCGCAGTGCAAAGCGGCATCGCCGGCGGCACGCTGCCGAACCTCGCCAAGCTCGAAGTGAGGCTGGCCTACAGCGGCGGCATGGCCGGCACGCCCAGCCAGCAACCCACGCTGGACACGCCCGGCTGGGCGACGCTGCTCACCGGCACCTGGGCCAGCCGCCACCAGGTGATGTCGGAAGCACCGAAGCAGGCGGTGCGCGGCGCTACCGTGTTCCAGTTGACCAAGGGCAAGAACACGGGGCCGAACGGCGCGGCCGTCGCTTCGTCGGGGCTGGCCCAATTGCTGTCTTCCGACCACGACAGCGGCTACCTCGACTCGCTCACCGATTGCTCCGGCGATACGACCGCCACCGACTGCGTGACCACGCAAGCCACGCAACTGATCGGCGGCGACTACGCCACGGTGCTCGCGCAGTACCGCGCAATGAAGGATGCCGCACTCGACTTCGGGCTCGGCTCCACGCAGTACGCAGGCACGCTGGCCAAGCTCGACAAGGCGGTCGGCACACTCGTCGACGCCACGTCGAAGCGCCCGAACACCCGATGGCTCGTCGTGGTGACCGGCAACCACGGGCTCAGCGCCAACAGCCAGGACGACGGCCTGCCGCTGGTGCCCGAGTCGAGCACCTTCATCGGCCTGAACCAGCCCGCGAACATGGGAACGCAAGGCGTCGGCGCAGCGCTGCCGCAGAAGCTGATCGACCTGTATGCGAACGCCAGCATCGCCGACGTTGCGCCGACCGTGCTCGGCTACCTGGGCGCACTGCCGGACGCGAAGACCTACGCGCTGGACGGCAGCCCGCTGACCGGAGCGCAGGCCGTGTCGCAGCTGACCACATCGGTGGCCGACAACAACTCCTCCAGCGCGAGCGTGGTGCTGAACTGGACGGCTCCGGCCAAGGGCGCGATCACGGTCGTGCGCGACGGACAGGTCATCGCTTCGAACCTGCCTGCGGGCACCGCCACGTACACCGACAACCAGCTCTCGCAAGTGCTGAGCGCCAAGGGCACGTACCAGCTCAGCTACACGGTGCAGGCCGGCGACGGCGCGGACGCCGCGTCGAGGGCAGTGCTCTCACCACTCGTGTCCTACGTTCCGCCGGTTCCGCTGGCGCCGACGCTGAAGAACGGACTGGTCTCCTACTACCCGTTCAGCGCCACGCTGCCGCCGGTCGATGCGATGGCGCACAGCACGATGGGGCCCGCCGCGAGCGACCTTCCGCCCGCAGCCGGCCTCGTGGTGCCGGGTCCGTTCGCAGGCACCAACGGCCTGCTGGTGGACACGAACTTCGTCAACACCAACGGCGTCGAGGGTTACCGTCTCACGCCGGCCGATGGCTTCGACATCTCCAAGGGCACGGCACCGCAATTCACCATCGGGCTCTGGTTCAAGACGCCATCGTGCGTTGCCACCAACAACGTGACCATCGTCTCCAACAAGAGCTATGTGAGCGGCGGCAACGCCGGCGTTGCCATCGGCCTGTTCGCCAGCTCGGGCAACCAGTGCGGCGTGGCATTCAACATCGGCTCCGGCGGGGGCGTGCGTGCGGACGGGCCGACCAGCCCCTACACGCAGATCACCGTCAACCGCTGGGTGTACATCGCCTTCTCGGTCGACGGCGTGGCCAAGACCATGAACATGTACGTGTTCGATCCGGTGACGAGCACCACCAACCGCGTGGCCGTGGGCAAGTCGACGGGGTCGGTCGATCTCTCCAAGCTCTCGCCGTTTCCGCAGTGGGGCATCGGCGACGACGGCACCGGCACATTCCTGATGAACAAGTGCAACGGCACCGTCACGCCGCCGTACTACGCCGGCAAGTGCGCAACCGCGCCCACGTACCAGCACCACTTCGGCGACCTGGCGATGTGGAACCGCGTGCTGACCGATGCCGAGCTGCAATCGATCTTCCTGTCGAACAAGCCGTTGTCGACGCTGCCGGTCAACTGAGGAGGCGCGCACCATGAAATCCAGCTTCTGCTTCTTCCTTGCAGCAGGTGTTGCGTGCCTGTCCATCGCCGGATGCGGTGGCGGCAGCGATGGCGGCGGGGCCAGCTTGCAGTTGCCCGTCGCTGCCGCAACAACAACCGGCGACGGCGCGGCGCCTGCCGAGGTTCCGATCGTGGCGGCGCCCTGCGCGAGCTGCGCGGCCGCCGGCACCGACCTGCCGCCAACGCTCCCGAACTCGAAGCTCAACTGCGCGCCCTGAAGGCACGTCAATTGCAACAACCATGACTCCATTCAACCGCCGCTCCTTCCTTCGCGCCGCCGCGGCCGGCGCCGCACTCGGCCCGTTTCCACCCGCCATCCAGCGCGCGCTTGCCATTCCGGCGAACAACGCGACGGGCACCATCAACGACGTGGAGCACGTCATCATCCTGATGCAGGAGAACCGCTCCTTCGACCACTACTACGGCACCATGCCCGGCGTACGCGGCTTCAGCGACCGCTTCACCATTCCGATGGCTTCGGGCAACCCCGTGTGGCTGCAGCAGGGCACCGCCGACGCAGTGCAGCCGTTCTATCTCGATGCGACCAAGGGCAACGCGCTGCGCGTCGGCGGCGCGCACGACTGGGGCGACCAGCAGTCTGCGTGGGACGGCGGGCGCATGGCGGCATGGCCGAAAGCCAAGAACACCAAGATCTCGATGGGCTACCTGCAGCAGTCCGACCTGCCGTTCCACTGGGCGCTGGCCAATGCCTTCACCATCTGCGACGCGTATCACACGTCGATCCACACGGGCACCTTCACCAACCGCATGTTCCTGTGGAGCGGCACGAACGGTGCGAACGTGGCCGGCCAGGCCTGCGTGACCAACGCCAACTGGGGCGGCCTGGGGCCCTCCACCGATGGCCTGACCTGGACCACCTACCCCGAGCGACTGCAGGCCGCCGGCGTGCGCTGGAAGGTCTACAACAGGCCGGGCAACAACAGCAACAACAACCAGCTGGTGGCGTTCGCCTCCTATCGCGCCGTCGACGAGCAACTGCGGTCGCAAGGCTCACCGAATGTGGCGTACTCGCCTGCGATCGAAGCGCAGTCGCCGCTGTACAAGGGCTTCGGCAACACCATGCCCGACGGCGGCTACCTGCAGGCCGTGGCAGACGACATCGCCGCGGGCACGCTGCCGCAGGTGAGCTGGATCGTTGCGCCGGGCCCCTACAGCGAGCATCCGAGCATGTCGGTTCCGCAGCAGGGCGCGTGGTACATCCAGACGCTGCTCGACATGCTCACCGCCAATCCGGAGGTGTGGAGCAAGACCGTGCTCATCATCAACTTCGACGAGAACGACTGCTTCTTCGACCACATGCCGCCGCCGGCCCCGCCGTGGCGCAACGCGGACGGAACCTATGCCGGCAAGTCGACGGCGGACATCACCAACGAGTACTACACGATGCCGCCGCCGCCCGGCGACTCGAGCAAGCGCACGCCCGACGGCAAGCCCTTCGGCGCCGGCGTGCGGCTGCCGATGCTGGTGATTTCTCCGTGGAGCATCGGCGGCTGGGTCAACTCGCAGGTGTTCGACCACACCTCGACGCTGCGCTTCCTGGAGCAGCGCTTCGGCGTGCGCGAGACCAACATCAGCCCGTGGCGCCGCACGGTGTTCGGCGACCTGATGTCGTGCTTCGACTTCCGCAACCCCAACAGCGCCAAGCCCGCGCTGGTGACGGCACCGACCAAGGCGCAGGCCGATGCCACGCTGTCGCAGCAGGTGGCCGCGCCCGGCGTGCCGGTGCCTGCGGCGGGCTCGGTGCCGCTGCCTTCGCAGGCTCTCGCCCTGCGGCCTTCGCGTGCGCTGCCGTATCACCTGCACACCAGCGCCAACGTCGACCTGCCCAACGGCCAGGTGTGGCTCACGTTCAGCAACACGGGCACGCAAGGCGCCGTGTTCCATGTGTACGACGAGCTGAACCTGTCGCGCTACCCCAGGCGCTTCACCGTGGAGCCCGGCAAGATGATTTCCGACGCCTGGGCGGCGGTGGCCGACAACACGGGCAAGTACAGCCTGTGGGTGCTCGGGCCCAACGGCTATCACCGGCGCTTCAAGGGCGACCTCGGCGCGCTGGCAAGCGGGCCGAACCCGGAAGTTCGCGTGTGCTACGACAGCAGCGGCAACTCGGTGTACCTGACGATCATGAACATGGGCAACGCCCCAGCGACCGTGACGGTCGGCGCCAACGCGTACCGCACAGACGGCCCCTGGACCTACACCGTGGCGCCCGGCATGCAGGTGGAGCCGTCATGGTCGCTCGCAGGCACCAACAGCTGGTACGACTTCACGCTGACCATGGGCACCAGCTTCGAACGGCGCTTCGCGGGGCGGCTGGAGACCGGCAAGGACGGCGTGAGCGATCCGGCCATGGGGGTCGCGGCCACGTAGCCAGCGGCTTACACGCGGCCATCATGATCGCCCGGCATCATGGCGCCCTTTCAGACGACCCAGTGGCCCGGGAGACCCTGCAGTGACGCTCAACCAGATTCGCGCATTCATCGCCGTCGCGCAAGAGGGCGGCTTCACAGCCGCCGCGCGCACGCTGGGCATGAGCCACAGCACACTCAATTCGCAGATCCAGATGATGGAGCGCGAATACGGTGCCGAGCTGTTCCACCGCCGCGGCCGGCGCGTGGAACTATCGGCGCTGGGGCTGGAGATGCTGCCCCTGGCCCGACGCATGATCGCGCTCGAAGGCGACATGAGTTCGCTGCTGGACGACAGCGGCAAGCTGCGGTACGGATCGCTGAAGGTCGGCGCGGTCGGGCCCTTTCATGTCACCGAGATGATCGAGGCGTACCACGCGGTCCACCCTCGCATCAAGATCTCCATCACGCTGGGCAATTCCGAAGTGATCCTCGACGCGCTCGACAAATACGTGAGCGACGTGGGCGTGCTGGCAAGCCGGTTTCCCGACGAGCGCTACTACACGCAGCTCTACGCGCAGTACCCGGTGATCGTGTTCGTGCACGTCGATCATCCGTTCGCCAAGCGCAAGTCGATCGCGCTGAAGGAGTTGTCGGGACAACCGCTGCTGATGCGCGAACCCGCCTCCACGACCCGCAAGGCGCTGGAGGACGCGTTGATCGCGCAGGGGGTGACCGTGCAGGTCGCGATGGAAATCGGAAGCCGCGAGGCGCTGCGCGAAGCCGTGGCCAGGGGGCTTGGCATCGGCACCGTCTCGCAGTCCGAATACGTGCCCGATCCGCGCCTGAGGCCGGTGCGCATCGAAGGCGATGTCGTCTCCACGCACATTCACGTGTGCTGCCTGCGCGAGCGTCGGGAGAGTCGGCTGATCTCGTCGTTCTTCGATGCGATCGACGCCCGCCTGCAGGCTCGCGGAGGATCGATGCCGTCGCTTGCCTCCTCAGCGCTCAGGTAGCCGCAGGCTGCAGCCCCTTGCGCAGCTTCAGCGCCACGTCGAAGAAAGATGCGAGCACGCGGCTCTCGCGCCTGATCTGGAGGCAATAGAGGTAGGTGTGCGTCACGGCGGGGTCGCCCTCTATGCGAACGGTGCGCAGGCGCTCGTCCGGAATGAACTCCGCCTCCGAGACGGCACCGATGCCGATGCCGCGCGCGGCCGCTTCACGGATGGCCTCGCGGCTTCCGATTTCCATGGCGAGCTTCGGACGGACGCCCGCGCGCTGGAAAGCCTCGTCGAGCGCGCGCCGCGTGCTCGAGCCGCTTTCGCGCTGGAGCATCGGCTGTCCGTGCAACTCGTCCAGCCGGATCTGGCCGCGGCTCGCGAAGGGGTGGTCGCGATGCACGAACAGGATGAGTGCGTGCCGCGCATACGGCGTGGCACTGAAGCCGGGCGCCTCATGGAAGCGCGCCAGCACGCCGATGTCGACGGCGTATTCCTCCAGGTCCTTGAACACCGAGGACGAATTGCCCATGCGGATAGAGACGTCGAGGCGCGGGTAGCGCTTGCGATAGGCATCGACCATCTCGATGACGTGGAAGGGGCCGACCGCCCCGAGCTTGAGTTCGCCGGACTGGAGGTCGCCGCTGTCGTGAAGGAGGTTGTACGAGTCCTGCTCCAGCGAAGCGATCTGCCGCGCGATGGGTAGAAGGCGCTCGCCCACGCTGGTGAGTTCGATGCGGTGACCCTGGCGATGGAAGAGCACGACGTTGTGCTGGCGCTCAAGGGCCTGGACCTGGGTGGTGAGCGTCGGCTGGCTCAGGCCCACGGCACGCGCGGCTGCGCTGAAGCTGCCGTGCTGGGCCACGGCGAGAAAAGCACGGAGTCTGGCTGCTGACATCCATAGATTGTCTCAATAGATGCGTGACAAATACGTGATCGATTTGATATTTCGTTGTCACATGGCGTTCTTAGTCTTGCGCTAATTCCCAACCTTCACCCCACCGAGCACCACCCATGAGCCCCGTCTTTCGCCTGCGCCGAAGCCTGATCGCCCTCGCCCTGTCCACCGTCGCCGCCATGCCGGCGCTGGCCGCGCCACCGCTCACCATCGGCCTGATTCCGGCCGAGGACTCGCAGGCCATGATCGAGAGCAGCCGCCAGGTGCTCGACAGCCTGCAGCAGCAACTGGGCATGCCGGTCAAGCCCTTCGTGGCCACCGACTACAACGGCGTCATCGAAGCCCTGCGTTCGAAGAAGCTCGATGTGGCCTACCTCGGCCCGTTCTCGTACGTGCTGGCCAATCAGATCGCCGATGTGGAAGCCTTCGCGGTGGCCGTCACGAAGAAGACCGGCCAGAGCTCCTACAAGAGCGTGATCATTACGCGCAAGGAAAGCGGCCTCGCCAAGACCGCCGACCTGAAGGGCCGCACCTTCGCCTTCGTAGACCCGACCTCCGCGTCCGGCCACCTGTTCCCCAAGGCGGGCCTGCTGCAGGCCGGCTACGACCCAGAGACCTTCTTCAGCCGCGTCATCTTCTCGGGCTCGCACGACGCCAGCATCCTCGCCGTGGCCAACAAGAAGGTCGATGCCGCAGCCGTGGCGGACCGCATCCTCGCGAGCGCCATCGCCAAGGGCCAGGTGAAAGCGGACGAGCTCGAGATCGTCTGGTCGTCTAACCCGATTCCCGAATCGCCGATGGTCTGGCGCAAGGACCTCGATCCGGCGCTGAAGGCAAAGATCGCGAAGGCCCTGGCCAACGTCAAGGACCTGCCGTGGGGCGACCAGGGCGTGCTCAACGGCTTCCAACCCACGAACGACGCGGCCTACAACGTCGTGCGCGACACCGCCAAGGTGCTCAAGCTCGATCTGCGGAGCATGAAGTGATCCGCATCCGGCGGCTCACCAAGCAGTACGGCGACAACGCCGTGCTCCGCGGCGTTGACCTGGACGCGGCTGCGGGCGAGTTCGTGGTGGTGCTCGGCGAGTCGGGTGCCGGCAAATCGACCCTGCTGCGATGCGTGAACCGCCTGGCCGTGGCGGACGGCGGCGAACTGAAGGTCGACGGCATGGATGCCGTGCAGTGCGCCGATACGCGCGCGCTGCGCCAGCGTGTCGCAATGATCTTCCAGCACCACAACGTGGTGCCGCGGCTGAGCGCGTTGAAGAACGTGCTGACCGGCCGCCTGGGTGCAGTGTCGACGCTCGCTTCGGTCATGCACTTCTTCAGCCGCGAAGACATCGCGCTGGCGCACGAGTGCCTGGGCCGCGTGGGCCTTGCGCACAAGGCGCATGAACGCACCGATTCGCTGTCGGGCGGCCAGATGCAGCGCGTGGGCATCGCCCGTGCGCTTGCGCAGCGACCGAGGCTGATCCTCGCGGACGAACCGGTTGCCAGTCTCGACCCGCAGACCTCGCGCAAGGTGCTGCAGTACCTGCACGATGCCTCGCGCGACCTGGGGATCACCGTGCTGTGCAACCTGCATCAGGTCGACTACGCGCGCGAGTTTGCCGACCGCATCGTCGGGCTCGCGCAAGGCCGCGTCGTGTTCGATGGCGTGCCGCAGGCCATGGGGCAGGACGACATCGATCGCATCTACAACATGCCGCAACCGGCCGTCGACCGGAAGGACGCAGCCAGCACCCCGACTGCACTGGTCATGCCCTCGATGGCCGGCACGCAAGGATGAACATGACGAACATGAAGACCGCATCGACCAGATACGCCTGGACCGGCCCGCTCCCCGAAGGGCGCCGCGGCTGGTTCAACCTGCTTATCGGACTCTGCATCGTGGCCTGGGCGCTGCAATGGAGCGCCGCCGGAGCCCAGCTCAGCTGGACGGAACTCGCAGCGGGCCTGCCGCAGATCCTGGACTTTCTCGGCCGCACCCTGCCGCCCGACCTGAACATCCTCAGCCGCCTCGTCGCACCCGCGCTCGAGACCGTGCAGATCGCGGTGTGGGGAACGCTGCTGGCCGTGCTACCCGCCATTCCCCTTTCGTTCCTGGCCGCGCGCAACCTGCAGAGCAACCGGTGGATCTACCAGAGCACGCGGCAGGCATTGAACGTGGTGCGCAGCATCAACGAACTGATCCTGGCACTGGTGTTCGTCTCGGCCGTGGGCCTGGGGCCGTTTCCCGGTGTGCTGGCGCTGGCGCTCCATGGCGCGGGCATGCTGGGCAAGTTCTTCGCGGATGCCATCGAGGAAATCGACCAAGGGCCGCTCGAAGCCTTGCGAGCGACCGGCGCGCGGCCGTTGCAGGTCATCGTGTTCGGTGTGCTGCCGCAAGTCGTCACTGCGTGGATCGCCGTGGTTCTCTACCGCTTCGAGGTGAACCTGCGTTCGGCGACGGTGCTGGGCATGGTCGGCGCCGGCGGGCTCGGCTTCGAGCTGGTGAGCAGCCTCAAGCTCTTTCGCTATCCCGAGACAGCCACCTGCATCATCGTCATCACCGTGATGGTGATCGTTGCGGACACGCTTTCCAGTCAACTGCGCCACCGCATCCAGCGCAGCGGACGGCATTGACCGCGCGTGGCCAGTGCCAGCCTGGCCAGCTGACCAGGACCTGACCACCTTCTGCTGCGCTCTGTCAGTCACCGCCATGTCACGCACGCGCTGAAAGCTCCACCCCTTTCGCTCGTCCGTGACTCTCATGCAGCCTACTTCTCCGCTTCGCCGCGCCCTGGCCCTCGTGCCGGTTTCTTGTCTCAGTCTCTCGGCGCTCCTGCTGGTTGCATGCGGAGGGGGAGACAGCGGTTCTTCTTTCGTCTTGCCTCCGGCCGCCGGGGTTTCCACAACGCCGGGCAGCACAACGACCACCAGCACCAGCGGGGTCGTGGTCGGCAGCTACTTCGTCAACGCCAAGGTCTGCCTGGACCTCAACTCCAACGGCCGCTGCGATGCGGGCGAACCGGCCACCCGATCGGACAAGCAGGGCGGCTTCACGCTTGCCGGCTCGGGCGCGGGCATCGTGGCCGAGATCGGCACCGATGCCACCGAGCTCGAGCCGTCCATCCCCTCATCCAAGCCGGTGACTTCAGCGCTCGTGCTGCGTGCGCCGAAGGAAGCGCCGAGCGTTGTCGACTTCGAATCGACCGCGGTGGTCGCGGAGATGGAAGCCAACGGGCTCGACTTCAAGACCGCTGCGGGCAAGGTGGCAATCTCTGTCGGCGTGGTCGCGTCGAAGCTGCTCGGTGACATCAACACCGAGAGCGACCCTGTTGCAAAGGCCGCGCTCAAGGCCGCTTCCGACGAAGGCCTGCAGCGCATCCGCGATGCGCTCGCATCGGCCGCGAACACTGACGACGTCAAGGCGGTGGTAACGGCCGCCGCCCTGACCGACCGCTACTACCAGACCAAGGCGCCGTACCGCCCGCAGCAGGATGTCAGCACCTACGAGGCGGCGCCCGCGGGCTTCTCGCCGGTCTACACCGAGGTGGTTGCGCGCCACGGCTCGCGCGGGCTCTCGGGCCTCAAGTACGACCTTGCGGTCTACAACATGTGGAAGAAGGCACAAGACGACGGCGCCCTCACGCCACTGGGCGAGAAGCTCGGGCCCGACGTGCTGAAGATCATGAAGGCCAACTTCCTGCTCGGCTATGGCGTGGCCGGCATCAGCACGCCCGGCTACGGCAACGAGACGCAGGTTGGCATCAACGAGCACACGCAGCTTGCGGCAAGGCTGGTTCAGCGCCTGCCGGCCTACTGGAAGCAGATCGGCGACAACGCCGGCTCCGCCCCGCGCCAGATCGTGACGGTGACCTCCGGCGTCGACCGCGCGGTCGACAGCGGCAATTTCTTCGTGCAGTCGCTCAAGGCGACTCAGCCTGCGCTGGCACCGCTGCTGACCTATCCGCCGGCACCGGCGCCCTACCCCGACAACGGCACGGCCGTGAGCCAGCCGGTGGGCACCAACCGCTTCCTGTTGTACTTCCACAAGCTCGTGAAGGCGACCGACCTCGTAACGAACACCACCGATCCGCTCTACACGACCTACCAGGCCAGCCTGGCCTACCAGAACTACAAGAGCAACGATGCCGACCTGCTCGCCAAGCAGAGCGGGCTCACTGTCACGCCCGAGGCCGCGGCCGCCGGCCGCTTGCTGCTGGAGCGCCTGTTCGCCAGGAGCTTCGTCGACAAGATCGCCAACGGCACGTACAGCTTTTCCAACAGCGGCAGCTTCAGCTACACGAGCGACGACGGCAAGTTCGCGCCCAGCCTGAGCGGCGACGGCAAGACATCGATCAAGTCGCCCGGCGACGCAGGCGCGCTGCTGTACGAGCTGTATGTGATCGCACCCGCGATGCGCAGCGAGGCCGGCGTCGATTTCACGGCCTACATGCCGGCAGCGCAGGCGAAGTTCTTCGCCGCGCTCAACGACGGCTCCGATTTCTACGACAAGGGCCCCGGCATGACGGAGAAAGGCGACATCACCTCGCGCATGTCGCAGATCCTGGTCGACGACATGTTCAACGAAGTCGATGCAATCGCCAGGGGCGACCGCTCGCACGCGGCCAAGCTGCGCTTCACGCACGCGGAAATCATGATGCCCTTCGCGGTGCGCATGGGCCTGAAGGGCGAGGACCAGAGCGTGCCCGAGGCCTCCAGCTTCAGCTACGACAGCAACACGTGGCGCGGCGACTACGTCTCGCCGATGGCGGCCAACATGCAGTGGGACGTGTTCGCCGACGGCGGCGGAAAACTGCTCGTGCGCATGCTCTACAACGAGAAGGAAACCGACTTCAAGGCGGCCTGCGATGGCGCCAAGGCTGCGGGCACGGCGCACTACTACGACTACACGGGCCTGAAGGCCTGCTACGGGCACGTGGCCCAGTAGCCCCGCATCTCCCCGCATCTATTTCCTGGTCTTCCTGGCGGGCGTCTTCACGCCCTGGCGCAGCGAGCGTTGCCTCAGCGTCGCGCCCGAGCCCCGCGGTGGGCGCGCCGGGGCCACGTCGTGCTGGCTCGCCCGCAAGGTGAAATCGCAAGTCTTGACGGCCAGCTCGACGATGCGCGCCAGCGCGGGGCTGGAGTTGTCGCGCCGGTAGACCGCGCTGTAGACCAGCGGCGGCGGCATGGGGTCGCTCTTCACCACACGCAGCAGGCCGCTCTTGATGTCCGGGCGCACATAGTCGAGCGCCTGCTGGCTGATGCCGAAGCCGCTGATCGTCAGTTCGCGCAGAACAGTCGTGCTGTTCGTCAGCATGACCTTGCCGAAGCGGAAGCCGTGCTCCGCGCGCCAGGCTTCGTAGAACCTGTTCTTCGAGGCGCCGGCGGGCTGCTCGATCACGGGGTAGTCGGCAAACTCGTGCGGCTTCAATGCCCGCGCGGGAATGTCGAGCCGCGGGCTCGCGATCCAGGCCTGGTCGACCTGCCCCACCTTGATCGATTCGAAGGCCTGGCCCCAGAAGATGCCGGGCATGATGGTCAGGTCGAGCTTGTTGGCTTCGAGGCGTTCGAAGAGCGTGAGCCCCGCGTCCACCACCGGCTCCAGCGTGACCTGGGGATGCAGCTTCTGCAGCAGCTGGATCAGGCGCGTGAGCCAGGTCATCGCAATCAGCTCCGTCACGCCCACCCGGAAGGTGCCGCGCAGCGTCTTGTCGAGGCTGATGTCGTGCTCGATGCGCTGCCAGAGCCGTTGCGCTTCCTCCGCGAGCGGCAGCAGCTCCCGGCCAGCCTGGGCCAGCTCCAGGCCGTGGGAGGTGCGATGCAGCAAGGGGCCACCGAGCGATTCCTCTAGTTCCGCCAGGCGCTTGGAGATGGCCGACTGCGTGGTATGCAGCTTCACCGCCGCGGCACTGAAGCTCTGGAGCTTGGCGCTGAAGAGGAAGGCCTCCAGCTGCTTGAAAGTGAAGTTCATGCCAGCGGAATGTACGCCCATGGCTCTGCAGGAAAAAAAGGAATACTGCGCCCCTCCGATTTCTCGTTTGTCCTGCGGCAGCCGGACTTTGATACTGCGTGCATGCTTCACATTGCACCACGCCTGAATCGAATCAAACCATCCCCCAGTTCCATGGCCGGCCAGAGGGCGCGCGAGCTGCGCGCGATGGGTCGAGACATCCTCGGCCTGACCGCGGGCGAGCCCGACTTCGAGACACCCGGGCACATCAAGGAAGCGGCAATCCGAGCCATGACCGACGGCCAGACCCGCTACACGGACGTGGGCGGCACGCCGGTGCTGAAGGAAGCCATTGCCGGCAAGTTCCTGAACGAGAACGAGCTGGCCTACACACCGGGCGAGATCATCGTGGGCACCGGCGCCAAGCAGGTGATCTTCAACGCGCTCATGTGCACGGTCGCGGCGGGTGACGAGGTGATCGTGCCGGCGCCCTACTGGGTGTCTTACCCGGACATCGCCCTGCTGGCCGGCGGCGTCCCCGTCTTCGTCGACTGCCCGGCGGCATCGGGCTTCAAGCTGCAGCCTGCCGACCTCGAACGCGCCATCACCGGCAAGACGCGCTGGCTGATGCTGAACTCGCCGAACAACCCGAGCGGGGCGACCTACACGCGTGCCGAGCTCCAGGCACTGGCCGAGGTGCTGCGGCGCCACCCCCACGTCTGGGTGCTGACCGACGACATCTACGAGCACCTGATCTATGGCGACGTCGAGTTCGCCACCATGGCCCAGGTGGCGCCCGATCTCAAGGACCGCACGCTGACGGTGAACGGCGTTTCCAAGGCCTACGCGATGACGGGCTGGCGCATCGGCTACGGCGCCGGGCCTTCGGCGCTGATCAAGGCGATGGTCAAGCTCCAGTCGCAGAGCACCTCCGGGCCGAACTCGATCGCACAGGCTGCGGCAGTCGCCGCGCTCACGGGGCCGCAGGACACCATTGCCTCGAACCGGCGCGAATACGAGAAGCGGCGCGACATGGTGGTTGCCTCGCTCAATGCCATCGACGGCATCCATTGCGCAGCGCCCGACGGTGCGTTCTACATCTTCGCGTCATGCAGCGCGCTGTTCGGTCTTCGCTCGCACAAGGGCGTCGCAATCGAAAGCAGCGACGACTGGGTGATGCACCTGCTCGATTCGCAGGACCTGGCGGCGCTGCAAGGCAGTGCCTACGGCGTGCCGACACATTTCCGCATTTCGTTCGCCGCCAGCACAGAGCAGCTGCTGGAAGGGTGCCGCCGCATTGCGCGGGCGCGCGACGAACTCTCGGGCCAAGCCATCAACCAGGAACTGCAATGAAACTCCAACCTCTTCTGAAGCTGCTGCCGGCCCTTGCCGCGGGCACCGTCTGGCTTGGCGCAACCCCTGCGTGGGCTGCAGATGCCTTTCCGTCGAAACCGGTGAAGATCCTCGTCGGCTTTTCGCCCGGCGGTTCCAACGACGTCGTGGCGCGCCTGATCGCGCCGAAGCTGGCGGAAGGGCTCGGGCAGCAAGTGCTGGTCGAAAACCGTCCCGGCGCCGGCGGCAACATCGCGGCATCGGCCATGCTCGGCGCGCCTGCGGACGGGCACACGCTGCTGATGTGCACCACGGGAACCCTGTCGATCCAGCCGTACATCCTGAAGAGCATGCCCTTCGATCCAGAGAAGGACATCGCACCGGTCACGCAAGTCGTCAACGCGCCCTACATGCTGCTGGTCAATTCGACCCTGCCGGTGAAGAGCGTCAAGGAGCTCGTTGCATACGCCAAGCAGAAGCCCGGCGAGATCAACTTCGCTTCTTCGGGCACGGGCACCGGCGGGCATCTTGCGGGCGAGATGCTGAAGAGCCGCGCAGGCATCGACATCGTTCACGTGGCCTACAAAGGCACTGGCCAGGCCATGACGGACCTCATTGCAGGCCAGGTCTCGATGATCTTCGACCAGCCCGTCAGCTCGATGCAGTACGCACGCGCCGGCAAGCTCCGCGCGCTGGCTGTGGCCAGCCCGCGCCGGCTGGCGGCCTTTCCGGACATTCCGACCGTGACGGAAGCCGGCGTTCCCGACTTCGACCCCGTGACCTGGGCAGGCATCTGCGCGGCGAAGAACACGCCGCCGGCCGTCGTCGAGCGCATCCAGCGCGAAGTTGCCAAGGTGCTCGCGATGCCCGAGATCTCCAAGCGGCTCGCTGCCGACGGCCTGGAGCCCGTAGGGAGCACCCCCGAGCAATTCCGCGCCTTCCTGGCTGCCGACAAGCGCAAGTGGGGCCGCGTGGTGAAGGACGCCGACGTCAAGGCCGAGTAAGAAAGAGAACGAGAGACAGACGATGAACCAGCTACCCGACATCATTCGCGACTTCGAGCGCGTTCCCTCCGATCTGGTCCGGCAGGCCTCGGCGTTCCAGCCTGCCATCCTTGCCGACGTGGCAGGCCGCCGCGGCGCCCTGCACGGCCGCATCCAGGCCTTGCGCCACCGGATGACGCTCGTCGGCAGTGCGCTCACGGTCGAAGTGCGGCCGGGCGACAACCTGATGATCCACGCCGCCATCGCGCTGGCAAAGCCCGGCGACGTGCTGGTGATCGACGGCAAGGGCGACCAGAGCGCCGCCCTGATGGGCACGATCATGATGAACGCCTGCCGGCAGGTCGGCATCGCCGGCGTGGTGATCGACGGCGCGGTGCGCGACAGCGTCGAGATCGACGAGATGGACTTTCCCGTCTTCTCGGTCGGCACCAATCCCAACGGCCCGACGAAGCTGGCCTCGGGCCGCATCGGGCATCCGGTGTCCGTGGGCGGCGTGGCCGTGCGTGCAGGCGACCTGGTCGTGGCCGATGCCGACGGCGTGGTGGTGGTCGAGCGGGAAAGAGTCGAGGTGCTTCTTCAGGCCGCAAAGCAGAAGGTCGAGGACGAAGCCGCACGCATCGAGGCCATCAGGAAAGGCGACACGGCGGCCAAGTGGTTGGACTCCGCCCTGCGCAAGGCGGGCGTGCTCAAGGAAAACGAGACGCTGTAGGCAGCATTCGACCGATGGCATCTGCGCCGGGAGGGCGATTGCGCACAGCGGAAATCAGGCGCTCATAATGTCCGCCGGCCACGCCAGAGGCCGCCGTCCCCTCCTCTTTCAGATCCGAGCTTTCTTTTCTGGCGTTCACTGGACGACACCATGAGCTCATTGCACATGTTTCTACCGGTATGCGAACCAGCACGCAGCGAGGCGCTGGCGCAGTTGATAAGGACACACCACGTGCCCCGCCACCTCGTCAAAGGCATCGCGATCAGGAACCGCAGTGCATGCGGGCCGGCCGCTCCGGTCGACGCACCGCAGCAACCAGGCCTGCAGCAGGCGCAGGAATCCCAGGCACCCGCTGCTGCGCCGGAGTAGCCGCATCGCATTCGCCGTCCGGGCGCCTGTGGCCGAAGAAACCGGAGCACACCCCGGCGTGCCCGCCTGCCTGCCCCGAACTACTGTTGCGCCCACTTACCTGCCTTGCACTCGGAGAGGTCGAGTGCTTTTGCTAAGCTGACCGGCCAAATGCAGCGCTGCGCCGCGCGCGACGCAAAGATCATTGGCAATCAACAAGTCAGCAAACCCATGAAAATAGCCACCTGGAACGTCAATTCCCTCACTGCGCGCCTGCAGCACGTGCTCGACTGGCTCATTGCCAACCCGGTCGACGTGCTGTGCCTGCAGGAGCTCAAGATGACCGACGACAAGTTCCCGCTCGAGGTGCTGAAGTCGGCCGGCTACGAGGCCGCGGTGTTCGGCCAGAAGACCTACAACGGCGTGGCGATTCTCAGCCTTGCACCGGTGCGCGACGTGGTGAAGAACATCACTGGCTTCAGCGATGACCAGTCGCGCGTGATCGCGGCCACGGTCGAGACGCCTTCGGGTCCGCTGCGCGTGGTCAACGGCTACTTCGTGAACGGCCAGGAGCCGGGCAGCGAGAAGTTCGCATACAAGATGAAGTGGCTCGACGCACTGCGCGACTCGCTGCGCCAGGAGCTGGCGGCCAACCCGAACCTGGTGCTGCTGGGCGACTTCAACATCACGCCGGAAGACCGCGACAGCTTCGACCCGGTGGGCCTGAAGGAAACGATCCATCACACGACGGAAGAGCGCAACCACTTCAAGGCGCTGCTCGACCTGGGCCTGACGGACAGCTTCCGCATGTTCGAGCAGCCCGAGAAGAGCTATTCGTGGTGGGACTACCGCATGCTGGGCTACCAGAAGAACCGCGGGCTGCGCATCGACCACATCCTGGTGAGCCAACCGCTGGTGCCGCGCGTGAAGGGCTGCATCATCGACCGCGTGCCGCGCAAATGGGAAAAGCCGAGCGACCATGCGCCGGTGGTGCTCGATCTCGAGCAGGGTGCCTGAGCCCATGACCATACGCAACCTCGCAATCGTGGCCGTCGCGCTGACGCTCACGGCCTGCTCGCTGCTGAAGCCCGGCGACAAGGCGGAAGAAGGCGGCAAGAGCGCTGCAACCTCGCCTGCGGACGAGACCGCGTCCGGACGCGACGTGCCGACGGTGCGGCTGATCACCGCGCAGACGCCGGCCGTGCGGACCTACCGCAAGATCGGCGCGCGCCACATCTACAACAAGTACGCGAGCCGCATCTACAAGGGCAAGATTCCGCCGCTGGTGTATGCGGTGGTGGTGGTCGAAACCGACATCGACGCGACGGGCAAGGTGATCAGGGTCGATTTCAGCCGCACGCCGAGCCATGCACCCGAAGTGCCGCCGATGATTGCCGAGCTGATCAAGGCCACGTCGCCCTTGCCGAACCCCGGCAAGCTCGGCGCCCATACGTACGTGGATACCTGGCTCTGGGACAAGAGCGGAAAGTTCCAGATCGATTCGCTGACCCTGGGCCAGCGAAGCCGATAGTCACGCCGCCGGCGTCGCTCGCCTCGCTCAAGTCCAGTTCTGCTGGACCCAGCTGCGCACCGCCGCCCACTCGGGCGAGCTCTCGATGTATTTCTGCGTCGCACTCACCAACTCGCCCACGTTCTTGTAGTCGTCCAGGCCGAACGGCTGGGCCAGCGGTACGTTGCCGCGCATGTAGTTGTTGCCGAGCAGCTGGCCGGCCTGGGTCGCCGCCAGCTCCGCGGTGGCATCCATGGTGAGGTTGAGCAGCGCAGTAGCCGGCACCACGCCGTCTCTGAACGGCCACAGCCAATGCGTGACGCCCCAGTCCAGCGGGTTGGACACGGAACTGGGCGGCACACCCACCGGATTGACGCCGGTGCCCAGCGACAGCATCACGATGTCCGACGGGGCGGTGGCGCAGCCCTGGTAGATTGCTTCCACGATCGCCGTCATCGAGGGGTTGTTGGCGAAGGTGCCACCGTCGGCGAAGTAGCCGAAGTCGCCCATCTGGTACGGCGGGAAGTACGTTGGCGCGGCCGAGGTGGCCAGCGCGGCGTCCACCATGCTGATGCCGCGGTAGGCGTTGCTCTGGCCGTTGGAGATGGTGCACGGCGCCCAGCTGTTCTGGTTCGCATCCCACAGCCGCGCGGAGTTGACGGCGACGAAGCGGCTCGCCGAGGACAGCGCACCGCCGCTACCCACCAGCTGCTGGGCGACTGATTGCAAGCCGGTGTTGACGTACTGGCACTTGAAGATGCCCGGACCGCTGCCCAGCAGGTCTTCTGTCGACTGCGCCGGTGCCCGGTCCTGCTGCTTGGCTTGTGCGTCCAGCAGCCAGCCGTTGGGCTTGAAGATGGTGGAGCCATCGTTCTGGTAGACGCTGACGATCTTGTCGATGCTCACGTTGTTCACCAGGCCCAGCGAGATCAGGCCGCCGGTGGACGTGCCGGCGAAACCATTCGCACTTGCGACGATGCCGAAACTCTTGTCCAGGTCCTGGATCAGCATCGCCGTGATGACGCCGCGGATACCGCCGCCGTCGCAGCAGAGAATCTTGAAAGACATGGCTACGCTCCTTGCTTGAGTGGACGGTACCCGCGGCGCGCGGGCCCGGATGCTCCTTGGTCTCAGGCCGGAATGTGAGTCAATTGGTGGAGCAGCGCATCACTTGAACGAGGGATGGGCGATCTTCTGCACCGGTACGGCTGACTGGATAAGTCCAGCCGGTAATAAAAAAGGCCCCAAGGGGCCTTTTTTATTCGATGCCGAGTTCCTGGATCTTCCGGGTGATGGTGTTGCGCCCGATGCCCAGTTTCTGCGCGGCCTCGATGCGGCGGCCGCGCGTGTTGGCCAGGGCTGTAAGGATCAGCCTCGACTCGAAGCGGCGCGAGAGCACATCCCACACATCGGTGCGGCCGGCCGCGAGCAAGGCCTGGGCTTCGTGCTCCAGGCCGCTTTCCCAACTGCTCACGCCCGCATGGGCTTCAGCGGGCTCGGAGACGGCGTGCGCAGGCGCCGATTCGCTGCCTGCAACTGGCAGCGACGCCACGGGCTGGGCCGCTGCGGTCGGCGCGACGGTCGCGGCTTCGGGCACGTGGAGAGTCTCAGCGCCTGCACCGACGGCCATCACCTCGGGCGGCAGGTCCTTCGCTTCGATCAGCTGGGCCGGCGCCATCACGGTCAGCCAGTGGCAGATGTTCTCGAGCTGGCGCACGTTGCCCGGGAAGCCGAAGGCCGCGAGCTTGGCCAGCGCCGCATCGGAAATGCGCTTGGGCTCGACGCCCAGCTGACGCGCGCTCACCTGCAGGAAGTGGCGCGTGAGCGCGGGCACGTCTTCACCGCGTTCGCGCAGTGCCGGCAGGCGCAGGCGAATCACGTTGAGGCGGTGGAACAAGTCTTCGCGGAAGCCGCCGAGCTTGACGCGCTGCTCCAGGTCCTGGTGGGTGGCCGCGATGACGCGCACGTTGGCCTTGACCGAGTTGTGGCCGCCCACGCGGTAGAAATGGCCGTCGCTCAGCACGCGCAGCAGGCGCGTCTGCAGGTCGAAGGGCATGTCACCGATTTCGTCGAGAAACAGCGTGCCGCCCTCGGCCTGCTCGAAGCGGCCGCGGCGCATGGTTTGCGCACCGGTGAAGGCGCCGCGCTCATGGCCGAAGAGTTCGCTCTCCAGCAGGTCCTTGGGAATGGCCGCGGTGTTGATCGCAACGAAGGGGCCGTTGGCGCGCGGCGAGTGCTTGTGCAGCGCACGCGCCACCAGTTCCTTGCCCGAGCCCGATTCGCCGGTGATGAGCACCGTAACGTTGCTCTGCGAAAGCCGGCCGATGGCGCGGAACACGTCCTGCATCGCAGGAGCCTGGCCGAGCATTTCGGGCGCCGCGACCATGCGTTCTTCGGCGACTTCCTCGCGCTGGCTTTCATCGACGGCACGGCGGATGAGTTCGACCGCACGCGGCAGGTCGAAGGGCTTGGGCAGGTATTCGAAGGCGCCGCCCTGGAAGGCCGAAACGGCGCTGTCGAGGTCGGAGAAGGCCGTCATGATGATGACGGGCAGGCCGGGGTGCTTGGCCTTGATCTTGTCCAGCAGATCGAGCCCGGAACCGCCGGGCATGCGGATGTCGCTCACCAGAACCTGGGGACCTTGCTGATCGTCGTCGGCGGCCTGTTCGAGTGCTGCCAGCACCTCGCGCGTGTTCGTGAAACTGCGCGTGGGCAGGTCTTCGCGCAATAGAGCCTTCTCGAGCACGAAGCGAATCGATTGGTCGTCATCAACTATCCAGATCGGCTTCATGCATCTCCTCTGTTGCCGGTGGCTGCGCTAGGGCAGCGGTATCAATATCTTGAAATCGGTTCGGCCCGGGACGCTGTCGCACTCGATCACGCCGTGATGCTGTTGCACAAAAGTTTGCGCGAGCGTCAATCCCAGCCCTGTCCCGCCTTCCCTGCCCGATACCAGCGGATAGAAGATGCGGTCCTTGATCGTGTCCGGCACACCCGGTCCATTGTCGATTACATGCAATTCCAGTGCCAGTCGATACCACTGCTTGTTGAAGATCACCTGACGGGCTATGCGCGTCTTGAAAGTGATCTGCGCGTCGCCTGCCGCGCGGCGCTCGGTCAGCGCCTGCGCCGCGTTGTGCGTGATGTTGAGCGTGGCCTGGATGAGCTGCTCGCGGTCGCCGCGGAACTCGGGAATGGACACGTCGAAATCGCGCTCGATGTGCAGGTCGCGCGGAAACTCCGCGAGGATGACCGAGCGCACGCGCTCGCACACCTCGTGGATGTTGACGTCGCCCACCACGTGCGGGCGGCGGTGCGGCGCCAATAGCCGGTCGACCAGCGTCTGCAGGCGGTCGGCCTCGTGGATGATGACCTGGGTGTATTCGATGAGGTCGCGCGATTCGACCTCCATCTGCAGCAGCTGCGCCGCGCCGCGGATCCCGCCGAGCGGGTTCTTGATCTCGTGCGCGAGGTTGCGGATGAGTTCCTTGTTGGCCTGCGCCTGGTCGATGAGGCGCTCTTCGCGGTCTTGCCGCACCTGCTGCTCGAGTGGCGACATCTCGATGATGAGCTCGCCCTTCTTGTCGCCCTGCGCAAGCGTGACCTGCACGGGCATCAGCTCGTGGTTGACGCGGCGCAGGAAGGCTTCGTAGCGCAGCGTTGCAAAGTCGTTGCTGCTCGCGCCGTCGATGGCCGTGCGCAGCACCTGCGGCTCGTGAAAACACGCGCCGAACTGCGAGCCTTCGAGCGTGCGGCGCGAAGTGCCCAGTGCGTCTTCGAGGCCTGCGTTGGCGAACAGCACGGAGCCGTTGCTGTTGACCACCGCGATCAGCGTGGACAGCAGGTCGAAGGACTGGAAGCGCGGATTGGCGCCGGTCGCCTTCTTCCCGAACACCATGACTACTGCGGCTGCTGCTTGTTCGGCAGGCGGCCGATTTCGCGGCGGATGCCGGCGATGTCACTCTCGTTGCGCGCCAGCTCAGCCTTCATTTCGGCGACGCGATCCAGGTACTTCTGGTAATTGCGGCCTTCGCTGCCCTGCTTCTCGGGCTCGCCGTTGTTGTATTCCTTCTGCAGCTCGGCCTGGCGCGCCTCGGCCTTCTTGAGCTCAGACTCGAGCACCGAACGAGCCTCGCCGTCACGGGCACGCTGGTCGACGCCTTCGACACGCGGGCTGCCCGCCGGCGCACGCGCCGCGGAAGAGCCACCGGACGACGCAGAGCCACCGCCCGAAGACTTGGTGCCTTGCACGACCGTGACGTTGCCGCCTTCCATGACCTTGCAGCCCTTCTGCTGGGCGATGGTGGCGTTGTTGGTGTACTCGTTGCCGCAACGCCAGACGCGTTCCTGCGCGAGCGCCGGCAGCGCGATCAATGAACCGGCCAGGAAAATGAGAGAAGCAGTCTTCATGTGTATCGGTGGAGGGCGGCGACAAAGGTGCATTTTCGTGCAATTCGATGCCACCAGTGACAAGATGTTCCACTCCATTGAAAAAGGACGGCCGTGGCCGTCCTTTTTCATTACATCCCCGCCAATGGATTGGTGAGGTTGTACTTCGCTCGATTACAGCGAGTAGTACATGTCGAACTCGACCGGATGGGTCGCCATGCGGAAGCGCGTGACTTCCTGCATTTTCAGATCGATGTACGCATCGATGTACGCATCGGTGAACACGCCGCCCTTGGTCAGGAACGCACGGTCCTTGTCCAGGTATTCCAGGGCTTGGTCGAGGCTGTGGCAGACGGTCGGGATCAGCGCGTCTTCTTCCGGCGGCAGGTGGTACAGGTCCTTGCTGGCGGCTTCGCCCGGATGGATCTTGTTTTCCACGCCGTCGAGACCGGCCATCAGCAGCGCAGCGAAGCCGAGGTACGGGTTCATCAGCGGATCGGGGAAGCGCGCTTCGACGCGGCGGCCCTTCGGGTTGGCCACGAACGGAATGCGGATCGAGGCCGAGCGGTTCTTGGCCGAGTAGGCCAGCTTCACCGGGGCTTCGAAGCCGGGCACCAGGCGCTTGTAGCTGTTGGTGCCGGGGTTCGTGATGGCGTTCAGGGCACGGGCGTGCTTGATGATGCCGCCGATGTAGTGCAGCGCGAAGTCCGACAGGCCTGCATAGCCGTCGCCGGCGAACAGGTTCTTGCCGTCCTTCCAGACCGACTGGTGCACGTGCATGCCGGAGCCGTTGTCGCCGACGATGGGCTTGGGCATGAAGGTGGCGGTCTTGCCGTAGGCGTGGGCCACGTTGTGGATCACGTACTTCTGCAGCTGGACCCAGTCGGCGCGCTGGACCAGCGTGCTGAACTTGGTGCCGAGTTCCATCTGGCCGGCGTTGGCCACTTCATGGTGATGCACTTCGACCGGGATGCCGAGCGATTCGAGCACCAGGCACATTTCCGAGCGCATGTCCTGGAAGCTGTCGACCGGGGGAACCGGGAAGTAGCCGCCCTTGACTGCCGGACGATGGCCGGTGTTGCCGTGCTCGTATTCCTTGTCGGTGTTCCACGAGGCTTCTTCGGAGTCGATCTTCACGAAGCAGCCCGACATGTCGTTCTTCCAGCGGACGCCGTCGAACACGAAGAATTCGGGTTCCGGACCGAAGAAGGCGGTGTCACCCAGGCCCGAAGCCTTCATGTATGCCTCGGCGCGCTTGGCGAGCGAACGCGGATCGCGCTCGTAGGCCTTGCCGTCGGCGGGGTCGATCACGTCGCAGGTCAGGATCAGCGTCGTTTCTTCGAAGAAGGGGTCGATGTTGGCGGTGTTCGGGTCGGGCATGAGCTGCATGTCCGAAGCTTCGATCCCCTTCCAGCCAGCGATGGACGAGCCGTCGAATGCGTGGCCCGAGGTGAATTTGTCTTCATCGAAAGCCGAGACCGGCACGGTCACGTGCTGCTCTTTGCCACGGGTGTCGGTGAAGCGGAAGTCGACGAACTTGACCTCGTTTTCCTTGACGAGCTTGAGTACATCGGCGACGGTCTTTGCCATCAGTTTCTCCTGAGTTGGATGGTGGTTAGGAATACAGGGACGAGGGATGCAGTTTCTGTGCCATTGTCACCTCACTCGATGAGGCTTTAGTGGCCGCCGCAAACCCCAAATGAAGGCGGAATTTCACCAAATTGGTGCGTTCAGCATTAACGCACCAATTCTGGACCAAGCTTGGCATCAAAGGTGTGCAACCCTTCGATCAGCTGGACATAGGCGGCATCGAGCCGGCCGGGGTCACCCTTGACGCCCAGCTCGATGTGGCGGCCGTATTCGGGGTGATCGACGCTCGGCAGGCTGAACACCTTGATGCCGACGTGGGTGGCCTCGATGGCCTGCATGAGCGGCGTCAGCGTGGCTTCCATGGCACCGAAAACGATCACCGACTTCTCGGCGACGGCATTGCGGGTAAACAGTTCGGCGTAACGGCCGTCGAGCACGGACTCGATCATCGGCCAGGCCATGACGGGAAAGCCCGGCACAAAGTGCACGTCGCCGACGCTGAAGCCGGGGATCTTGTTATACGGGTTGTAGATGAGCGCGGCGCCCTGCGGAAACACGCCCATGTTGAGCCGGTGCACGTTGTCGGACCGGTCGGGCTCGTAGGGCACGCCCTGCTCTCGCGCGGTGTCCTGCATGCGCTCGCGGATCAGCAGCTCGGCCTCGGGGTGCAGCGCCAGCGGCACGCCCAGCGCCTTGGCGGCGCACTGGCGGGTGTGGTCGTCGGGCGTGGCGCCAATGCCACCGGTCGAGAAGACGATGTCGCCCGAGGCGAAGGCGCGCGCCAGCGCGGCCGTGATGCGCGCGGGCTCGTCGCCCACGTATTCGGCCCAGCTCAGTTGCAGGCCGCGCGCGGCGAGCAGCTCGATGACCTTGGCCATGTGCTTGTCGGCCCGCTTGCCGGAAAGGATCTCGTCGCCGACGACGATGAGACCGAATGCGCGTGTCATGGTGAACCCCATTGGGAAAGAGCGGCCTTGCTGGCCTCTTCGGCTTCGAGGGCCGGTGTTGTGCCGTTGGCGGCCGATGCCTCGGTCACAGCGCGCTGGGCACGCAGCCGCGCGAGCGCGTCAAGGCAGTAGTGAGCGAACCAGAGCGCCGAGAAGGCGAAGACCAGTGTGTAGATCCAGATGGCGATCGGCACCAGCACGAAGAAGGCCGCGGCGAACAGCAGGCCCGATGCCCAGACGATGCTGGGCGCGGCGCCCAAGTAGCCGCACAGCACGCCGATGCACAGCAGCGGCAGCCGGTGCGCGCGCAGCAGCGCGGCGCACTCCTCGGGGCTGGCGTGCTCGGCCAGCGCATCGAAGCTCATCACGCGGTAGGTGAGCCAGCCCCAGATCAGCGGCGGCAGGATCAGCACCAGCGGCGGTATGAGCCACAGCGGCATCGACACCACGAGGGCGATCAGCGCCAGGATGGTGACGCCGAGCGAACGCGCGACGCTGCCGAAGAACGAAGCGCCCTTTTTCTGCTCGAGCGAGGGAAAACGCCGCTCGCCCACGAGCCTGGTCAGCGCAGGCGCCATGAAGCCGGCCACGATCAGCAGGCAGACCACCACGATCAGCGGCGTGGCGGCGAACACCACGACCAGGGACGCCAGCGCGAAAGTGACGTCACCCGAGAAAAGACGGCCAATCCACGCCCAGAAGCTCGACAGCAGCGGCCAGGCATCGAGCGCGCCGCGTGTCCAGGTCACGGCGGAGTCCCAGTAGAAATAACCGAGCCCCGCGGCCAGCACCACCATCAACCCCAAAGGAAGCAGCGACAGCACGATCACGCGCGGCAGCATGCAATAGGCGACCGCGCGCCAGAAGGAGTCGAGGAGCAGGCGCATTGAGCAGCGAGGATAACGCCTCGGACGAGCCGTTCAGGGGCCGGAGCCCCTCAACCGCGACCGACCATTCGCTTCAGGCCGAGCCACTGCTGGGCCCAGAAACCGCGCCCGTATTCGCGCACGCGGCCGTCGGCATCGGCCTCGACTTGGTCGCGGATGCCGGTCGGGTCGTAGCGGTCCTCGAAGTTGGCGGTGCGAAACAGCATGTCCCACCAAGGCAGCAGCACGCCGAAGTTGTGGCCGCCGAGCGTGCTCCTGCCGTTCGATTCGTGCCCCAGCCCGATGCTGTGGTGCAACCGGTGGAAACGCGGGCTGATCCACAGCCGCTCGCCGATGGCGCCGAAGCTCAGCCGCAGGTTGGCGTGCTGCAGGCTTTCGCTGAGCTGCGTGAAGGCGACGAAGGCGATGAACTGCCCCGGCGCGACGCCGATCAGCTGCGCCACGATGACGATCAGCGTGTCGTGAACGATGTCGTCGAGCAGGTGGTTGCGGTCGTCGCTCCACATCGTCATCTGGCGCTGCGAGTGGTGCAGCGAGTGCAGGCCCCACCACCAGTTGAACTGGTGCTGGCCGCGGTGGATCCAGTAGCCGACGAAGTCGAGCACCACGAGATAGATGGCGAAGGCGACCACCGGCACGTCGGTCACGCCGGGCCACACTTCGTCGAGGTGGAAGGTGCCCCACCCCGCCGTGCGCAGGCTGCCCATCGCATCGTCGAAGAAGGGCTGCAGCGTGAAGAAGATCGCCAGCCGGAACAGGCCAAGCCGGTGAATCAGCGTGTAGAGCATGTCGATGCGGATCGCGTGGCGGTCGACCACCGGCTCCACCGATCGCCAGCGCTGCAGCGGCCCGATGATCGCCAGCAGCACCAGGATCTGGATGACGCCGACCAGCAGCCAGCCGGTCGCGTCGAAGGCATCCTCGGTCCAGCCGCCGAGGCCGACGGCGTAGACCAGCGGCTGCACGGCGGCCTCGAAGAACCAGCCCTGCATGGCGGAAAAAGCGTCTGTCAGCCAATCGATCACGGCGAAAACTCGTTCAGGGGTGGGATGCGATCCAGGCGCGGAAGTCCGGGTGCTGGCGCAGCGTCTGGAAGCAGAAGCCCTTGGCCTTGAGCCCGACGATCAGCGGCTCGAGGTTGGCCGGAGCCCATGGGTCCTTGCGCGACCAGATACCCAGGTGCGCGAGCAGGATGTCGCCGGGGCGAATGGTGTCGAGCGCCTGCGTCAGCAGCTTGGCGTTGCTGAATTTCTCGCTCGGCAGCTCGTCGCCGAGGAAGCCGGCGGGCGCCCAGCCGACGTACTTGTAGCCACAGCCTTCGGCGGCGGCCAGTAGCGCGGGCGAGGTCTTGCCGCCCGGCGCGCGGTACAGCGGCAGCGGCTTCTTGCCGGTGATGGCGGCCAGCCGGTCGGACGACTTGCGGATGTTGGCGCAGTACTCGGCCGCGCTCCAGGTCGATTCCTTGCCGTCCTGCGGGCCCGCCGAGGGCTTGATGCGGAAGCTCGGCGGCGTGCTCTTGACGTCGGCGCGCCAGTACGCATGGTCGTAGGTGTGCGATCCGAACTCGTTGCCTTCGGCCGCCCTCGCCTTCCACCAGGGCGCCCAGTGGTCGTCGAGGCTGTCGCCGTCGGTCTGGGTGCGCTCGGCGGCGGCGAAGAAGGTGACGCGCACGTCCTGCCGCTTGAGCACGTCGGCCACCAGCGGGGCGACGCCCATGTGGCCGGTGTCGAAGGTCAGGTAGACGGGCTTTTCGCAGGTGGCGCCCGGTGTCGCCCCCCAGGCGACGGGAGCCACGACTCCGGCCAGCGACAGCGCGAGGGCCGCGCCGATGCGGCTAGATGCGCTTGGCATGATCGAGCGTCCAGACGCCATGCGGCGAACGGCCGACATTCACCTGCCGCACGACCTTGTTGCTGGCCAGGTCGACCACGCTGAGCTTCTTGATCCAGCGCGAGGTCACGTACAGGGTCTTGCCGTCGGCCGACAGGTCCATGCAGTCGGGACCGCCGGGCACGGGATAGGTCGCGATGACCTTCAGCGTCGCCAGGTCGATGCGGCTGATGGTGTTGGCCACGCGGTTGCTCACGAACACGCTCTTGCCGTCGCCGGCCGAGCGGAAGGCGTGGGCGCCCTTGCCGGTGGGGATCTTGCCGACCAGCTTGGGCTCGGCGCCGGCCACGTCGAACACCTGCACGCCATCGCTGCCGGTCAGGCCCACCAGCAGGGTCTTGTCGTTGTGCACGCCGAAGATGTCGGCAGGCATGGTGCCCGTGGCAACGCGCCACTTGACTGTTTGCGTGGGCAGGTCGACGGCGATCATCTCGTCGCTGTCCTGCATCGTCACGTAGGCGATGGTGCTGGTGTTGTCGATCCAGATGTGGCTGGGCGTCTTGCCGCTGGCGATGCGCTTGGCCAGCTTCAGGTCTTTGCCGTCCCAGCGGTAGATGTCGACGTGGTTCAGGCGGTTGCCGGCCGTGACAAACCACTTCATGTCGCGCGAGAACTGCAGCTGGTACGGATCGATGATGCCGTAGACCACGCGCTGCACTTCCGCCGTGCGGGGGTTCAGGAAAGTCAGCGAATCGCCCGCCGAATTGGCCACGATGACCGACTTTTCGTCCGGCGTCATGTAGATGTGGTGCGGCTCCTTGCCGGTGGCAATGCGCTGTTTTTCCGTCCAGTCGACGGGATTGATCACGCTCACGCTGGCGTCCAGCGAGTTGAGCACAAAGATCGGGGGAAGTTCGGCCGGCGCGGCGGCGGCGGCGGGGAATGCCGCCATGGCCGTCAGACAGGAAAACAGGAAAGCCGCGATGCGGCCGTTCGGTCGAGCAGGGAGTCGCAAGGGAAGGTTCCGGGAGAGAGCTTGGCGAGATTAACGGTCGAGCCTTAGGACTGGCTGACCGTCAGGGGGCGCTTTGTTCCGCTTATTTCGGCGGTTTGGCCGGTTTGGCCGGCGCGCGCAGGGCGGCGACCTGGTCGGCGGTCAGCCAGCGCCACTGCCCCGGCGCAAGGTCATCAGGCAGCGCCAGGTCGCCGATGCGCGAGCGGTGCAGCCCCTCGACCCGGTTTCCGACCGCGGCCAGCATGCGCTTGACCTGGTGGTACTTGCCCTCGGTGAGCGTGAGCCGCAGGTGCAGCGGGCTGTCGGATTCGCAGGCGGCGGCGCGCACGGGCTTCGGGTCGTCGTCGAGCACCACGCCTGCCAGCAGCTTGGCGATCTGCGCCTCGTCCACCGGATGCTTGGCCGTCACCTCGTAGACCTTGGGCACGTGGTGCTTGGGGGAGCCCATCTTGTGGATGAACTGGCCGTCGTCGGTCAGCAGCAGCAGGCCGGTGGTGTCCTGGTCGAGCCGGCCGATGGCCTGCACGCCCTGCACCGCGCCCTTGTTGGGCCGCAGGCGCAGCGGCGACGGCAGCAGCGTGTAGATGCTCGGATAGGTCGAGGGCTTCTGCGAGCACTCGGTGCCGGCCGGCTTGTGCAGCATCAGGTAGGCCTTCTCGTGGTACGCCCACGCGGTGCCCTGGACCGTGTAGTGAAGACCCTCGGGGTCGAGATCGGCGAAGGGGTCGGTCACAGCCTGGCCCTCGATGGTCACGTGGCCTTGCTGGACGAGGCCCGCGCACACGCGCCGCGTGCCGAAGCCCTGGGTATAGAGGATGTCTTGCAGATGCATGAAAAATGAAAAAAGCGGCCGCGCCGACAAGGGCACGACCGCCTTCTAGTTTGCCGCAGGATCAGTAGCCTGCCGCCAGGCCCGTGTTGCGGCGCGGATCGTTGGCACCGTAGAAGCGGTTGTTGCCGACCGGCTTGCCGCCCAGCGAAGGCGCGCCGACGATGATGGCCGCGAGGTGGTTAGCCGGCTGCGGCACACCCAGGTTGTGGCCCATGTCGGTCAGGATCTTGCGCGTGTCGGGGCTCAGCGCGAAGGTCTCGACGTTGGTGACGTCGGGCAGCCATTGCTGGTGGAAGCGCGGAGCGTCCACCGCTTCCTGCACGTTCATGCCGTAGTCGACCACGTTCAGGATCGTGTGCAGCACGGCCGTGATGATGCGGCTGCCGCCGGGCGTGCCGACCACGAACACCGGCTTGCCGTCCTTCGACACGATGGTCGGGCTCATCGAGCTTAGCGGACGCTTGCCCGGGGCGATGGCGTTGGCCTCGCCCTGCACCAGGCCGTACATGTTGGGCACGCCGATCTTCGAGGTGAAGTCATCCATCTCGTTGTTCAGCAGCACGCCCGTCTTGGCGGCCGTGACCTTGGCGCCGAACCAGTCGTTCAGCGTGTAGGTCACGGAGACAGCATTGCCCCACTGGTCGGTGATCGAGTAGTGGGTGGTATTGCTGCCTTCATGCGGCGCGACACCAGGCTTGATGTCCTTGGAGACGCCGGCCTTCTTCGGATCGATGACGGCGCGGATCTTCTCGGCGTAGCCCTTGTCGAGCAGGCGGTCGAGCGGGTTCTTCACGAAGTCGGGGTCGCCCAGGTAGCTGTTGCGGTCCACGTAGGCGTGGCGCATGGCTTCGATCTGGTAGTGCACCGACTGGGCCGAGCGGAAGCCCAGGTCCTTGAGCGGATAGCCCTCGAGGATGTTGAACATCTCGCAGATGATCACGCCGCCCGAGCTGGGAGGCGGCGCCGACACCACGCGGTAGCCGCGGTAGTCGCATTCGACGGGCGCGAGTTCGCGCGTCTTGTACTGATCGAGGTCGGCCTGGGTGATGATGCCCTTGCCGGCCTGGCTCGACGCCACGATGGCGCTGCCGACCCAGCCCTTGTAGAAGCCGTCGGGGCCCTTCGCGCTGATTTCCCTCAGCGTCTTCGCCAGGTCTTTCTGCACCAGCTTCTGGCCGACCTGGAAGGGCTGGCCCTTGTTCAGGAAGATCGCACCGGAGACCGGGTCTTTCTGGAAATCGGCGGTGGAGGTCCACAGCATGTCGATGTCGCCCTGCTCCAGCGCGAAGCCCTTGTCGGCCAGCTGGATCGAGGGGGCGATGAGGTCGGCGCGCTTCATGGTGCCGTACTTCTCGCGCGCGTACTCCATGCCCGAGACGGAACCGGGCACGCCCACGGCGAGGTGGCCATTGGTGCTCAGGCCCTTGATGACGTTGCCGTCCTTGTCGAGGTACATGTTGGCCGTGGCGGCCAGCGGTGCCTTCTCGCGGAAGTCGAGGAAGGTCTTGCGGCCGTCGGCCAGCTGCACGGTCATGAAACCGCCGCCGCCGAGGTTGCCCGCAGCGGGGTACACCACCGCCAGCGCGTAGCCCACGGCCACAGCCGCGTCGACGGCATTGCCGCCGCGCTTGAGCACGTCGACGCCGACCTTGCTCGCCAGGTGCTGCGCGCTCACGACCATGCCGTGCTCGGCAGCAACGGGCGCCACCGATGCGGCATTCGACGCGCCGGCCGCCGCCAGCGCGAGCACCGCCGCGACTGCAGCGCGCAGCTTCGGGGTCCAGTGAATTTGTTGCATGCAGGTATCTCCTCTTTGAGTGTGTTGAAGAAAAACGGTGATGTACGTACGGGTCAGCCCGTGAGCAGCGCCTTGCGGCGCAGGCCGTCGAGCGCCAGCGAGACTTGCTGGCGGGCGAATTCCCTGACTGCCAACGGGTCAGTCAGCGGCTTGTCGTCCTTGACGAAACGCAGGCGATCGCTTCGAACCTCCGCTTCGAGGTGCTCGGCCAGCGCGTCGTGCGAGTGCGTGCCGTCGAGCAGCGGCAGCAGGCTCTGTTCGAGCAGCGTCAGCACCACGGGCTCGTGCCACTGGTTGCAGGTGTTGGCGGTGGCGCCGACGCCCGACGCAAGACCCGAAGCGCCTCGCACCGCGGACAGCGCTTGCGGCAAACCGGAGACCACGTCGGCCGCGAACACCGGCGTGCGCCGGATGCGCAGGGCGCCGAGGATCAGCAGCTCCTCGAGCATCGCCATCGCGGCAGATTCGATGGCGGCCTGCGGCTGACCCGTGAGCCCGGAGGCGGCCTCGATGAGGGCCGACGCAGAGATCGATGCCGGATAACGCGTGTCGAGCAACTGCGCCACCGCCTTGTGCACCGGCAACCGCAGCGTGACCTTCAGGCCTCGCATGGCGCTGCACGGCTGCTCGCGAGCATCGAGCGTAAGCGCCCCACCGTCGTCGGCCCTGAAGATGCCGGCGAATTCGAGCGAGCGGATGCGCGCGGGGTCCAGCTTGTAGCGGATGTGCGCCGCTTGCGTCTGCTTGACCAGAAGGGTCTGGCGGAAGGTGCGGTTGACCAGGAAATCGAGGTACTGCTCCATCATGATCTGGCTGCCACCGCATTCGCGCAGCAGCGGATCGCGCACCTTGTCGCCGTAGTTCTGCACGAACATCGTGGACGGCTCCGCGTCGCACAGGTAGGCAAGGCCGTGGGCATCCGCCCGCGCCACGAACTCCTTGAAATAGCACGGCGCATTGCAGGGCTCGAGAAACTCGTGCAGCAGGTACGAGCTGTTGGCGTTGCGCACGATCGGCATCGCCTCTTCGAGCGTCTTCTTGAGCACACTGTCGGCACGGGCCGACTGCTCGAGAAAGTCGAGCATGCCGCGCGCGTAGGACAGCTTTTCTTCCGGCGTGTCGCGCGGACCGCCGCGCAGGATCATCGCGTCGCGCACGATCTCGCGCGCCTTCCAGCCCGGGTACACGTTGTAGCTCACGTAGGCCACGCCGGTGGGCGCGAGATTTTCGGAGCAGATGCGCAGGATCGCGTCCTGCACCGGACCTGGCACCCAGCTGTAGACGCCGTGGCAGACGATGTAGTCGAACTGGCCGAACGAAGCGTCGATGTCCGCAAGGTTGAAGGCCTTGAGCTCGATGTTCGACAGCCCGGCGCGCCCGATGGCCGCCGTACCTTGCGCCACCTGCACTGGCGACAGATCGATGCCGATTGCACGCGCCTCGGGGTGGCGTGCCGCGAAGGGAATCAGGTTGCCGCCGGCCGCGCAGCCGAGCTCCAGCACACGGGCCTTCGCGGGAGGCGGAGCATCGAGCCCGAAGAGAAATGCCAGGGCTTCCAGATGCTCCATCGCTGACTGTGGAAACGGATGCGAGTCATAGGGCACCGTGTCGTAATAGCTGGTCAACTCGGAAGTCAGGGAATCCGGCACGGGCGTCCTTATCGGGATCTGGGCAGGCAGCTGGAAACTGCAGTGACTGCAATGTGACAGTGCTGGCCGACTATAGCCCCGCGTTCCGGCGAAAAAAAGCGGGCTTGCACAGTGCCTCGCGAACCGCGCATAAAAAAAGCCCAGCTGTGAGGCTGGGCTTGAAAGCCTATCTGCTTGGCATGCATCAAGGCCCCCGCACAGGTTGACCAGCGGGGGACGGTTTACCCGTCAAGGAGAAATTCGGATGGGTGGAAAAAACGATGTCTTCATGAGCATAGTCTACTGTATATTTGTACAGTCTTTTAACAAAGGATGCCGCCATGTCTCTTACCGAGGAAACAACCACCTCGCCCAATCATGCGCTCAAGGAAGCGCTGGCCTGGATCTCGAAGTTCGCACATGCATGGAAAGCCATCGAGCCTTCCCCGAGGAGCCTCAGCATCGACGGCTTCATCATCTGGGGGCCCGTGCTCTACGAAAAGCACAAGGGCGAAGATCCGGTGCAACTGGCGCGGCAATTGTTCGGCCAGTCCGGTAAGTACTTCAAGTATCTCTATCCCGACCGCGGGCGGAGTTCGAACGATCCCGGTGGTCTTACTTAGAATGCCCCGATGAATTGGCGCACACTGCTTCCGCTTGCCCTGGTCCTCACCGGCTGCTCGACCCCACCCAACGAGGTGACGCAAGTACGCGAAGGCGTGCTGCGTGCCATGACCTACGTTCAAGCCTCGGACTATTGCGACGCGCGAAGCAAGACGCCGCGCTGGCTTGGCAAGGCGCCTGCGGAGCAGGGTGTTTTGTTTCAGTGCTACTGAGTCCCGGAGCCTGATAACGCAGGGAACGTCTCAGCAGGGATCGCCTTGAGGAATAAGGTGAAGCTGCGGGGATTTGAACCCTCGAAGAATCGCCCGCGAGGCCTTTATCCATGCGGGTTTCGGATTCAGGGCCTCGATTCGTGTGAGAAGTGAGTGATCCCCCGGTCACTCCGGAATGCGGCGAGGCACCGCCCAGCATGATCGAAGATCAGCCGCGCCTCGTGAAATTAATACAATAGAATTCACTTCGGTAGCCCGCGTTTTCTTCCTCCTCCCTCCTTAGGGCTACCTTTGCCCGCCTCGTGCGGGCTTTTTCATGGCGAGACCTCATGGTCGCGAGAACACGCCCGGCGTGACGATGGCTGCCGACGGCACCAAAGTGGCGCTGTAGTAGCGAAGCAGTGCGCCTTGGGGGTGCGTCGGCTGCATGCTCTACCATCGGCCGCGTAACAGAGTTCCAGAATGATTTCCCAACGCACCCCATTTCGCCAGCTTGCGCGCATCTATGCGGCCGTGATTTCCGTCGCAGATTCGCTTGCCAAGATCAGCCAGCACGCCGCTGCGCCGATACCGCCCGCACCACAGCCTCTTGTGGCCACTCCTGATTTTTCGGCCGCGCAACTGCAGCTCGATGCGAACTCTCGCGATCTGGCGAGCGTGGCGAAACGGGTTGAGCGCTTGGAAACGCTTGTGGCCCATCTACGTATGCAGGTTGCCAGCGACACCACGCGCCCTTTTCTAATAGAAAGCCGTGTGCATGGGATGGCCCCCTTCCCTTTCGAAATCCATCGTGCTGGCGATGCCTTCATCTCCACCCAACTGGAGCAGACGGGCAGTTGGGAGCCACTGGAAACGGAAGTGATGCGACGGCTCTGCCGAGAAGGCGACTATGTGCTGGACATCGGGGGAAACATCGGCTGGTACAGCGTGGTGGCGGCCAAAACTATCGGCCCCTCCGGCCGCATCATGACGTTCGAGCCTGACCCCGACAACTTCAAGATCCTGTCGCGTAACTTAGAGCGAGTTCAAGGGAGCGCGCAGACATTGCCAAGACATGCGGCCGTCAGCGACTCGGAGGGGGCCCTGAAGCTCTTCATTGACCCGGAAAACCGCGGCGACCACAGAATCTTCGACGACGGCACCGAGCGGCCATTCATCAACGTGCCCACCTCGACCCTTGACGTGCTGCTCGCTGACGGGCCGAAGTTGCCGGATCTGGTCAAGTCCGATACCCAGGGTTCAGAGGCCCGAATCCTGCGCGGAGCACGCGCTACATTCGCGCGCGGCTGGCGACCTGTGTTGGTCATGGAGTTCTGGCCGTTCGGCCTGACTGGCTCCGGTGACGATCCTCTGGCTCTGTGGAATGAGTTGGTCGAGCTCGACTATCAAATGTTCGAACTCACCGAGGAGCAGCCCCGACTTCATCCGCTCAACGAGCAGCGGGTGCGCGCCGGTTTGGCCAGCAGCATGTCTCCGCAGTCTCAGGGCTTCATCAACATCGTGGCAATTCCTCAAGGTAGCGACAGGCTCGCGTCCATCCAAGATCTGATCGCACAGTAACGCCATGCTCAAGTCCGTTACCCCCTTCCGTCAGTTGGCCCGCATCTACAGTTCGGTGCTTTCGGCAACGGCCTCCCTGAATCGGCAACAGGACACGTTGGCACAACTTCACCAAGTCGCTTTGCAGTCTCGCGCTGAGGCCCACGACACCAGCTCGAATTCGAGTGTGCAGTCAGCACAGATGGCCGACCGTGTTGCAGACCTCTCTGCGAGGTTAGACACCATTGCCGCGCGGCCCGGCATCGAGGGAAATCGGAATGTCGGCCACACCTGGCAGGATTCGGCGCAACTGCTCGCGAGCTTGCGGTCAGAGCTCGCGCGCACGATGCCTGACAACGTCGCGCTGCAGGGCTGGAATAGCTACGCCCAGTGCGACGAGGACGGGATGATCCGGGCCTGCCTGGAGCGCCTGAAGGGCCGAGCCGAAATGTCAGGAACCTTCATCGAGGTCGGGTGTGGAAACGGTCTGGAGAACAACACACACCAGTTGCTACTTGATGGATACCGCGGTGGCTGGCTTGACGGCAGCCCGCGCAACATCGCCTTCATCGCCGAGCACCTTGGGACGCTCAAGAGCGAACGCCTCCTGGTCACAGAAGCGTTCGTGACGAAAGAAACCGTCAGACCGCTGGTAGCGCAGTTCCGCGAGCACCTCGACACCGCCGACATCGATTTCTTCTCGTTCGATCTCGATGGGAATGACCTTCACCTCATGCCCCTTGCGCTGGAGGAGATTGCACCCAAGATCATTTGCGTCGAATACAACGGCAAGTTCCCGCCACCGACAAGCCTGTCGATGGCCTACGTCGGCGATCACCAGTGGGCAGAGGACGACTACTACGGCGCAACGCTGCAAGCGTGGGTGGATCTATTCAGTGGCAGATATACGCTGGTGAGCTGCAACCTGAGTGGCGTGAACGCCTTCTTTGTCAGGGATGACCTGGTCGCTGCATTCAAAGTTTACCCAGTGGACCAGCTATACCAGCCATGCCGGTACTGGCTCGTTGGAAACAACGGCCATCGCGCGAGCATGAAGTGGCTTAAGCAAAAGCTAGCGCCCCAATAAGAAAAGTCCAGAGGGAACCAGCCACGAAAACCTCTATTCATCGGCTGCGGCGGCTCCTCCAAGATTGAGCCGTGGCTCTATGGCGTGCACGAGGTACTCGGCCCCGTTGGGGTTCAGATGGGCAGTGTCGAGGAAAAATGAAAAGCCACTGTCAGGCGCACGCATGAGACACCCTTCAGAGTTGCAAAGCTTGGCCAGCAACGAGACGAACTGAGCTCCAGCGCCCTCAGTCAGCGTTCGGATCCGGACTTCCATCTGGTCGCTGCGCAGATACCGGTCATCGCGAAAGTCTTCGAGTTGCTCATAGGCACCGTACTTCGCGTAGTCGAGCCGGGGTGTCGGCACTGCATGCGAGGGATCGAGGCGCCAACGGCGCAACACTATCCGGCTCGGAGGGTAGTTCCAGATCAATCCAGGCCCCAACACGACAACCCGCTTCGCACCCGCCGCCTTGATCTTTGTGACGGTTTCAGCAAGGCCATCAGCGTTTCCGCGATATAGCTGCCAGCCGGCAGCCAACACCACTACCGACGGCTTCAACTCACGCACCTTTGCGAGCGTTTGTGAATTGGTTGGCATGCACCCAGGCCGATCGAGCGCAGGACGGTCGAGGATGGGAGGGCAAGCCGACGATGTAAATTGCGCGAGCCTGAAATCGCCGCGCTCGTCAGCTAGCTTTCGGAAGCCTGGTTGCAAAGCTGCCGCAGTGGAATCACCCCACAACATGACAAGCGGCTTTGTCCCACCATCGACGCACTCAGGACTAAATTCCGTGGGACCTTCGCCAAACTCAAGGAAGCAGGTCTTCCATCGCATGCCGGCATGAAATCCATTGAGGTCGTACCTTGTGGCCTGCTGGATCACCTCGGGATAGCGCCCAGGAGCGCCGTCCGCCTTGTAAATCATCGCAGCGACTATCGCGATGACCAACATCACGCCCGCCAATCCCCAAGCCTTCAGCCGGGGATTCCCACCAAAGCGCAGAGGCCTCTCGACAAAGCGATAGGTGAGATAGGCCAACACGACGCTCGCACCGAGCAGCACGCTGCGTGACATCGGTCCACGCCCAAGCTCTGGTGTCCGAACGCATGAACAGCGGCGCACCATGCAAGCTCACCAAGCGCGAGAGCACCTCGATCACCCGCTTGGAGCGGATGGCCCCGGCCACATCG
>NZ_FOII01000018.1:0-114780 GCF_900111625.1 Variovorax sp. OV084
GGGCCCCGAGTTCAATTCCGGTAAGGCCTTTGTGTTCAACCCGCTCTAACGAGCGCAGGTCATCTTCGGAAGATTCATCGTCCGCAAGAAGACGATTTTCATACGCGCCTGCATCCTCATCAGACGCGACAAAGAAGTCAGTGAGCATTCCCATGTTTGGTTCCTATCTTCGTGATGAAAGACCATGAAAGAGGTCTTTGGACATTGAGCGGATAAGCATTCTGGCCAAATTTAGCCGCCACGGCGACCGTCTGCTTCTGGCCGAACTTTGCCATCGAGGGCGCACGGCTGTGAGCGTGCCCCCTCATTCGCGTTGAAAGCCCCTGCAGAGCTCGAGAAAGTCTGCGGCAACCGGCATGGCAGCCTCCGGCTCCATACCAATCATAGGCAGCAAGAAAATTGCTCCAGCGTTGTCGAACGCGAAGACCTCGCCGCCGCCGTCCCCGGCAAAGGCGATAAAGCCTGGGGCGCATGCATCGACCTCCATGGCTTCGTTGGCAGATGCCGCTTCTTCCTCCCCCAGAGGATGATGTCGCCCTCATGCGTTGCTGTGACAACCCGGCCCTCGAACAGCTCATTCGTGGTGACCTATTGGCGGTATTCTGGTGGCAATTTGGCAAGCATGTTGGATGTCTTGTTCTGGCCGGATTGCGTCAAGCCAAGCCCCCTATGCCGCACTGCGGGCCAGCAATCCAAGCTCTCTTAAATGCTCCACTGCACGACTGGCAACCCGCTCTTTGTATTTGAAGTCGCCCGAGCGGGAGCGCCATCGAACTCGACTGCCGTCGTGGAGGTGAAATGTCAGTTGGTGCCGCCGCGACATAAAGGCCCACTTCAGCCCATAGATCCCGGCAAGCCCAAGCAGACCGACCCGGATGGTCGTCCCTGGCTCAAGGCTGTCCCAATAAACCCCCAAGTAGTAGAAGATGCCAACTAGTAGAAGCAGCACCAGTACGCCCGCCACGATTCGCGTTGCCGCCAAGCCGCTCTCGTATTCCACTCTGGAAATGCTGGATGCAGGCACTACCTCAATTCTGTACGGACTCTTTATCGAAAGTTGCTTGCGAACGACCCTCAAGCCGTCGGAACCAATGCTCACCACCTGGCCGATGTAGTACGCATAGTCTTCAGGCAGTGCAAAGATGGCGAAGGTTTGCTCTTCCTCGAGTCGTTTTCTTTCGCTTTCCATGATCTCCTTGCGTTGTGAACGAAGCTGCGCTTGCCTAGCCACGATTGGCGAGCTTCAATACTTTGGACTTCCTAGCGATTGATTGTTGACGCGCCTTCAGTTGGTGTGCACGCGCTTTCATTGCCGCGATACCAATCTGTTCGACTAGTGTTGTGAGCATGCTGCGAAGGTCTGCTTTCCGGCGATCTAGGTAAGGTCGCTGTACGACATTCATGCCCGACTGGAGCCTCGCGCACGGCCCTCGCAACAAGGCCCGAAGCCGACGGACATGGTTCATGGCGATCTTTTCATTGCGCACCGCCCTCGCCTGCGGCAGCACGCAACGACTGAATCGTAGCCTCGGCCGTTTCGACGCGCCGCTGCAGTTCTTCATTAACTAGCCGCACCAGAGCGCCGAGTTCGGCGCGCGTCGGATAGACCTCTTCCGTATCGCTCATCCTCTGCGGAACGATGAGCTTTTCAAGACACGCATAGGCGCGATGCACAGCGTGAAAGCTGTCGATGTCATCGCACGCCTGCAGCACAAGCGCTTCAACGCTGGCAGTTTCAGAAGATTCGGGAAACGAAGAGACGAGCGCAGAAGCGCGAGCAGATGCAGCCATGAATGGCCTCCAAGGGTTTCGGTTTGCTGAAACCGACACCCCCGAGTCCAAGCGGAGGCGGCGGCTCGACGGGTTGGACTACCGGGAAACCACTTGCGTGAAACCGGCCGGGCTTGCGCCCGCCCATCGAGCCGCCAAAACTGGAAGCACGAACGACGAAGCCGCAGACCCTGCGGGGTGACTGCGGCTTGCGTCGCAGTGATTTCAACGGGAGTCCAAGCCCGATCACGCCTCTTTTTGACGTGACCGGCGCAGTATAGCCACGGGTAACGGCATGCCCCTACGCCCTAGGGCTTCAACACAATTCAATGGTCTGCCGCAGCAACCCTGTTTGCTCAGCACTCGGCCCGACGAAGATCTCGACTTCGCCCGCCTCGAACAAGGGCTGCAGGTCCGGCCCGAGGTAGCGCAACTCGGCCGCCGGCAGTTCCAGGTTCACCAAGCCGGCTTCGCCCGGCATCAATCGCAGCTTCGCGTAGCCCTTGAGTTCCAGCAACGGCCGGGTGACACGGCTCCGCTTGCCGCGAACGAACAGGAAGACAGTTTCTTCAGCCTCACGCGCACCAACGTTGCGCAGCCTGACGCTGATCTTCAGCGCGTCCTGCTCGCGCACGCGTCGCGGCTCTACCTGAAGCTCGTCGTAGACAAACCGGCCGAAGGTCAAGCCGTGGCCGAAGGCATACAGCGGCGAATTTTCGACGTCCTGGTACCTGCTCGTGAAGTAGTCGGCGGGATTCATCGGCCGGCCGGTGGGACGCTGGCCGAAGTAGATCGGCAGCTGCCCGACGGCGCGCGGCCAGCTCATCGGCGTGCGGCCACTTGGCGTTGCCTGGCCCGTGACCACATCGGCGATCGCATGGCCGGCTTCGATACCGAGGAACCACGCAGCCAGCAGCGCATCGGCGTGTTCGGACAGCCAGGGCACGACGAGCGGGCGGCCCGAGAACAAGATTGCGACGACGGGGATGCCGAGCGCCTTTGCACGTGCCGTCACCGCTTCGGCCAGGGCCTGTTGTCGACCGGGAAGCGCGGGCGTGGCGCGGCTCGCGGCCTCGCCGCTCATGGTGGCACGCTCGCCCAGGCACAGCAGAACGGCGTCGGCGCCATCGCACAGCAGGGCGGCAGCTTCGATGCCGCTGTCGTCATCACTCTCGATGGCGACGCCGGGTGCATGGCGTATGTCGGTCTGCGGCAGCGCGGCGCGCAAGCCGGCAAGCACGCTGACGGCCGGCTCGTGTTCGCCGGCACCCCACCACGGGCCTTTCATCTCGGTGCTTGCGTCGGCCAGCGGGCCGATGACGCACAGTGCCTTCGCCGCAGCTGGCAAAGGCAGGGTGTCGCGCTCGTTCTTCAGCATGACGATGGCCTTGCGCGCGGCGTCGCGCGCCACCGCGTGCCGCTCGGCGACAACCGCCGCGAGTTCGGGTGTCGCGCCGCGGCGGTAAGGGTCGTCGAACAGGCCGAGCTGCTCCTTGAGCCGCAGCACGCGGCGCACGCTCGCGTCGATCTCTTCGATCGTCACCCGTCCCTGCGCGAGCGCGATGGGCAGACCCTTGCGATACGCGTCGGCCATCATGTCGATGTCGACGCCGGCCTTCAGCGCCAGTACTGCGGCATCGACGAGATCGGCCGCGACGCCGTGCTTGATCAATTCCGCGATCGCGTTGTAGTCGCTGACGATGACGCCGTCCCAGCCCATCTCGCCGCGCAGCCAGTCGCGCAGCAAGGGGATGTGCGCAGTCATCGGCACGCCGTTGAGATCGGTGAAGGCGGGCATCAGCGTTGCAACGCCGGCGCGCACCGCTGCTGCGAAGCCTGGCAGATGCACCTCGTGCAAGGTGCGCTCGGAGATGTCCACGGCGGCGTACTCCCGCCCTGCGGTGACTGCGCCGTATGCGACGAAATGCTTCGCGCAGGCGGCCAGCGAATCGGCCGATGAAAGGTCTGCCCCCTGGAACCCGCGCACCTTGGCCTGCGCGATGCGTGCGTTAAGCCAAGGGTCTTCGCCGGGTCCTTCCGCGGTACGGCCCCAGCGGGGATCGCGCGATACATCGAGCATCGGCGCAAAAGTCATCGCCAAGCCGTCGGCAGCGCCTTCGCGTGCGGCCTCCCGCGCCGTGCGCTCCCAGAGGTCTTCGTCGAAGGTGCCGGCCTCCGCAAGCGGGATCGGAAAGAGCGTGCGATGGCCATGAATGATGTCCAGGCCGATCAGCAGCGGAATGCCGAGCCGCGACTTCTCGACGGCCAGTCGCTGCATCTCGTGCGTGTGACCGGCGCCGACCATGTTCAGCAGATTGCCGACGGTGCCGTCGATGATCGACTGCGTGGAGTCTCCCGCGAGCACCGGCCCGGTGATCGTGTAGCCGGAGGCAGTCATCGTCAGTTGACCCAGCTTTTCGGCTAGCGTCATCCGGGCCATGAGAGTATCGATGCGACTCATCAGGGATTTCGAATAGAACCCAGGGGGCCTAATGATGGCATGCTGCGGGCGAAGAGCCCTCAGCCGCGTGGCGTCGCCGATGATTCGGTGAAACCAAACGTGACACCCGGGACAACAACGAAAGGAACCGTTCGTGTTGATGGATGACAGGAACCCGAGGGCACTGGCAGCCCTGCCCGATGAAGCCTTGATCGACGCCGTGCAGCGGCAGACCTTCCGCTATTTCTGGGACGGTGCGGATGCCGACAGCGGCCTGGCGCTCGACCGCCGCACGCTCGTCGGCGCCACGGGCGAAGACCTGCCCGATGACAGGGTCGCGATCGGCGGGACGGGCTTCGGCATCATGGCCATGATCGTCGCGGTGGAGCGCGGCTGGGTCACGCGGGACGCAGCGCTGGAGCGCCTGGGGCGCATGCGGGACGCCCTCTTTCGCGCCAGGCGCTACCACGGCGCCTTCCCCCACTTCATGGACGCAGCGAGCGGCGAGACGATCCCGATGAGCCCAAAGGACGACGCGGGCGATCTGGTCGAGACCTCGTTCCTCTGCATGGGCCTGCTCTGTGCGCGCCAGTATTTCAGCGAAGACACGGCCGCGGCGCGCCGGTTGCGCAGCGACATCGACACGCTGTGGCACGAGGTCGAATGGAACTGGTTCACCCAGAGCGGGCGGGACGTGCTGTATTGGCACTGGAGCCCGAACCACGGCTGGGCGATGAACCATGAAGTGCGCGGCTGGAACGAGTGCCTCATCAGCTACCTGCTGGCTGCGGCCGCGCCGCGCCATGCGATCGATCCGCGGGTGTACCACCGCGGCTTCGCGGCGGGGGCCGGTTTCCTCAACGGCCGGTCGTACTACGGCATCGAGATACCGCTGGGCATGCCGTACGGCGGCCCGCTGTTCTTCACGCACTACTCGTTCTGCGGCCTCGATCCGCACGGCCTGAAGGATCGCTACGCCGACTACTGGGACCTCAACTGCCGCCACCTGCAGATCAACCGTGCGCACTGCATCGCCAATCCTCATGGCCATCCGGGCTACGGTGAATCGTGCTGGGGCCTGACCGCCAGCGACGACCCCGACGGCTACCTCGCGCACGCCCCGGACATCGACAACGGCACCATTTCGCCGACGGCTGCGCTGGCCAGCCTGCCGTATGCGCCCACCGAGGTGATGCAGGTTCTGCGGCATTTCCTCACCGTGCATGGCACGCGCTTGTGGAAGGACTACGGCTTCATCGATGCGTTCTGCGAACGGCGCGGTTGGTTCGCAGAGACATATCTCGCCATCGACCAGGGCCCGATCGTCGTGATGATGGAGAACCATCGCACGGGCCTTCTGTGGAAACTGTTCATGAGCGTGCCCGAAGTGCAGGCCGGGCTGCGCGCCCTGGACTTCAGCAGCCCGCACCTCGAGTCGCCTGCACCGTGACCTTCAGCGTGGCGAGCCAGCAAGACCCGGCTTTCGAGTCATGGCTCGAAAGACAGCTGTCCCATTCGGCGAGCGCGATGCTGCCCTGCATCTCGCCGGTGTCTATCGTCAAGCATCGCCCCGGCTTCGGTCAGACCATACGGCCGGTCGCCGGCGCCATCATTGCCTCGCCCGTACTCGGCAACTACGACCCGGACCCGGACTACTTCTTTCATTGGTTCCGGGACTCTGCTGTCGTCATCGATGCATTGCGCCTGCTCTACGTCGACGGACGCATCGGCGACGAAGCCCTGCAGCATCTGCGCGATTTCACCCGCTTCAGCCTTGCCGTGAACGGGCTCGACGGCCGCGCGGTTCCCGCGGAGCAGAGCCGCAGAGCGCGCGTGGCCCCCGAACTCCTGCAGTACCTGCGCGAAGACCATGACCTCGCGAGCGTCCACGGCGATGCCGTCGTCGCCGAAACGAGGGTGAACCCCGACGGTACGCTCGATGTCCTCCGCTGGGCGCGCCCCCAGCACGACGGGCCGCCATTGCGCGCGCTGGCGCTGCTGCGCTGGGCGGCCGGCGGGCACCTCGACGCGGCCCTGCTGGCGGAGGTCACGCCGCTGATTCGCTTCGACATCGACTTCACGCTGCGTCACTGGCGCGAGCCGTCATACGACATCTGGGAGGAAGAGCTCGGCCACCACTACTACACACTGCGCGTCGCAGGGGCCGCGCTGGCCGAAGGCGCGGCATGGCTGGAGGGCCTGGGCGACGCGGCGCTGGCGCAGCGCTGCCGGGAGGAGTCGCGGGCCGTGCAGCGCCTGCTCGACGACTACTGGGTGGACGAACGAGACGAACAGTCAGACGACCGCGACTCGACGCGCGGCTACTACCGTTCACGCGTGCTGGCAGACGGCCGGCCCAGTGCGAAGGCGCTGGACATCGCGGTGATCCTGTCGGCAATCCACAGCCTCGGCACCGAGGCCGCGCATGGCCCGGCCGATCCGCGCATGCAGGCCACGCTGACGCGACTCGACGCGCTGTTCGATGCAGCCTATCCGATCAACCACGGCCGCGCCGCAGGCCGTGGCGCGGCGATGGGGCGGTACGCCGGCGACGTGTACTACTCGGGCGGTGCGTACTTTTTCTCGACACTCGGCGCCGCCGAGTTCTGTTTCCGCGCCGCGGCGATGGGCGGCGATGCACGCCATTGGAACCAGTGGATGGGGCGCGGCGACGCCTACCTCGGTACCGTGCGCGCGTACACGCCGGCCGGTGGTGATCTGTCGGAACAGTTCGACCAGCGCAGCGGCGCGCAGACCTCGGCGAAGCAACTGGCATGGAGCCACGCCGCCTTCATTTCGTGTGTCTCGGCGCGCCGCATCGCGGCCGCCGCTTGTCAGGTGCCGCGGTAGCGATGAGCGCGAGGCCTGAGAACCGTGTCGAGCCGGCTGCAAGAGCCGGTGTCTTCCGTCAGGTCCGCGAGTTGCTCGGCGCCTTGCGAGTGTCTCCGGTCGCGAAAACGCTTGTCGTGCTGATGGGCGCGATCGTCGTGGTCGTCGCGCTCACGGCTTATGGGCAGATCGAACTCAATAGCTGGAACAAGCCGTTCTACGATGCGATCTCGCGTCGCGACCTGAGCGAATTCGTCGTGCAGGTAGGCGTCTTCGCCATCATTGCGGGCGTGCTGCTGGTCTTGAACGTCGCACAGAGGTGGCTGGGCGAAACCTTGCAGCTGAAGCTGCGCGAGGCCGTGGTCAATGACCTCGTGGGGCTGTGGCTGCAGCCGCGCCGGGCGTTCTGGCTCCAGGCCAGCGGCCCGATGGGGGCTCATCCGGATCAGCGCATGCACGACGACACGCTGAAGCTGTGCGATCTGTCGGTCACCCTCGGCGTGGGTCTGTTGCAGGCAGCGATGCTGTTCGGCAGCTTTGCGAGCGTGCTGTGGGTCATCTCCAAGGACTTCAGCCTCTTCTTCAACGGCGAGGACCACGTGTTGCCGGGCTTCATGTTGTGGGCGGCAATTGCCTATGCGATCGCCGGCTCGCTGCTCACCTACTGGGTCGGCAACGGCCTGATCTCGCGCAACGCCGAGCGCTACGCGCGTGAAGGCGAATTGCGCTTCTCGCTGACGCGCATCAACGAGCATCTGGACGGCATCTCCCTGGCTGGTGGCGAGGCCGACGAGAAGCGTCGCGTTGCCATGCATTTCGGCGACGTCTTGCGCGCCACGTCGCGCGTGGTGCTCGGGCTGACCAACCTGACCTGGGTCACCGCGGGCTTCGGCTGGGTCACCATCATCGCGCCGACGCTGGTGGCCGCCCCCCTCTACTTCTCCGGGAAGGTTTCGTTCGGCGGCTTGATGATGGCTGCCGCGGCCTTCACGCAGGCGCAGTCGTCGCTGCGCTGGTTCGTCGACAACTTCAGCATCATTGCCGACTGGCGCGCCACGCTGCTGCGTGTCACCGACCTGCGCCGGATGCTGGCCTCCGATCTGGAGGCACAGGCAGGCGGCAGCCGCATCGCCTACGAAGAGAGCGAAGCCGGGACGCTCGCGATCGAAGCGCTCGAGGTTCGCTCCTGGAGCGGCCACGATCAGCTGGACGACCCCAGTCTCGTCGTGCACCGCGGCCAGTGCGTCCTGATCCTCGGCACACCGGGCACGGAGAAGACCCTGCTGTTCCGGGCGCTCGCGGGCCTCTGGCCCTGGGGCTGCGGCACCGTGCGCCGGCCCGTCGGCGAGACGATCCACTACATGCCGCGCGGCACGCCCTACATTCCCCGCGGCACGCTGGCCGAAGTGCTGTCGTATGCGATGGAGCCATCGACCTATCCGAGAGAAGCCATGGTGGCCGCGCTGGCGAGTGTGGGCCTCCAGCGTTTGGAGCAATTGCTGAACAAGACGGGTCGCTGGGAGAGCGAGCTCAGCATGGACGAGCAGTTGCGGCTGGGCTTCGCCCGCGTGGTGCTGCAGGCGCCGCCCTGGCTGGTGATGGACGAAGCCTTCGGCGCATTCGACGACGACACGCTCGAACTCATCATCGACGCGCTGGGCAAGCTCACGCACACGGGCATTGTTCATATAGGCTCGGCCGGAGGAGCGCACGATCGGCTGTTCACGCGGGTGGTGCATCTGGTCAAGGCGCCGAACGCCGCACCCGAGGAGCAGCGACCATGAGACACCCCGGGTCAACCGTCAGTCGTGCGCGTCGCGCCCTCATGCGGCTGATTCTTGCGCTGCCCGCGTGGCCCACCTGGTCCCTGGCGGCCGATTTCGGCTTCCGGCCACCGCGCGATCCTGACGATGCCACCGCGGCGGACCTGATGCGGGATCTGGCCGAGCGCATCTTGCCGGTGTACCAGGAGGCGGACACCGATGTCTTCCTGGCCAACCTGACCGCCCTGCAGATCGTCAGCGGCGCCTACCGTGCAGCCTACGACAGCAGCGGCTCCCTGCGCAGCCGCCGTCAGGGCAAGCCGTTCGACGACCTGGTCCAGCGGGCGATCCTCGACGGCATCTATGCGCGTGCGCGCATGCTCGAAGCGGACGGGCGTCTCGGCTTCGCCGAAGCCTACGCGCGCTCGTTCCAGGAACTGGTGTCGCCGCTCGACAACGCGCAAGCCCAGGCCATCATGGCGCGGCTCGAAATCCCGCCGGCGGTGTACAGAGAGCCGCTGCGCCAGGCTTTCGATCTCTGGCGCGCGAAGGGCAGCCTCCCGCAGGCCGATGCGCTGGCGCTCGTGCGAACCTGGCTTTCGTACCAGTCGCGTCGCAGCTTCAGTGCGCTGCTGCCCGAATTGTTCGCTGCGGAAAACCGCAACCGCTACGTGGCGGAGGCCGACGTCAGGATTCCCGTGCGCGGAGGTGTCATTCATGCGAACCTGGTTCGGCCCGGCCGCGCGAATGGAACTCTGCCGACGCTGCTGCGCTTCACGCTCGATCCCGCCGAGGACGACGCACAGCACAGCGCCGCCAAAGGCTACGTCGGCGTCACGGCGTACGTGCGCGGACGCACCCCTGACGGCAAGGGCGCCGTGTGGCCGTTCGTTCGCGACGGCGAAGACGCCGCCGCCGTCATCGACTGGATTGCCCGGCAGGCGTGGAGCGACGGCCGCGTCGCCATGCTCGGCGACGGCTACTCCGGCTACGCCGCCTGGGCCGCCGCCCGCAGGAGACCGGCTGCCCTCAAGGCCATTGCCACGATCGCGCCGATGGCGCCGGGCATCGACTTCCCGATGGCCGGACAGATCTTCCGCAACGCCATGGTCCGCTGGGCGCAGGAGCACGCGACTGCCGAGCCCCTGCGGGCCGGCGTCGACGCCGACGCGGACCCGGACACGATGTGGCAGGCACTCGACGCACGCTGGCACCGTGGCAATCGCCCCTACTGGGACATAGACCGCGTCTTGCTGGGCAAGCGCAGCAGGTTGATCCGAACCTGGCTGACGCACCCGAGTCACGATCGCTACTGGCAGAAGTTCTTGCCGTCGGCGGAGCAGTTTGCGCGAATCGACATCCCGGTGCTCAGCTTTGCCGGCTACTACGGTGCCGATGCCGGCGCGCTCTACTACCACCACGAGCATCGTCGCAACCGGCCGCAGGCCGACACGACGCTGCTGCTCGGCCCCTACGACGCGGCCTCGATCCGGCGCGGCACGGCGCCGACGCTGCGCGGCTACACGCTCGACCCCGCCGCACGCATCGACCTGCCCGATCTGCGCTACCAATGGCTCGACCACATCCTGAAGGGCGCGAACAAGCCTCCCCTGCTGATGGATCGCGTCAACTACCAGGTGATGGGCGCGGACCAGTGGCGCCATGCGCCGACGCTGGACGCGCCGCAGCGCACCCGGCTGCGCCTTCACCTCGATACCCGCGAGCGCGACGACCCGCACCGCCTGTTGCCGTCGCCATCCGAAGGCGGTGGCAACGTGCGGCTCTCGGTCGATCTCGCCGATCGACGCGACGTGCGCACTCCGTGGCCGGACGCGCTGCGCGTGAAGCAACTGCCGGCGCGCAACAGCATCAGCTTTGTCAGTGATCCGCTCCCGGAGGGCACCGAGCTCATCGGCAGCTTGCGCGGCGTGTTCGACATCACGCCCTCGCGGCAGGACGTGGACTTCAACATCTCGCTGTACGAGCAGACGGCAAGCGGCGAATACCAGCTGCTGTTCGATCCCTACGACTTTCGCGCCAGCTACGCAGGCCATCGCATGCGTCGCCGGCTTCTGCGGGCCGGCGAGCGTCAGCTGCTTGCGTTCACCGCCGAACGCGTGACGGCCTGCAAGCTCGCGGCGGGCAGCCGCATCGTGCTGCTGATCGGCCTCAACAGGCGTCCCGACCGGCAGATCAACTACGGCAGCGGCAAGGACGTGAATTCGGAAACCATTGCCGACGCGAAATGGCCCATCCGGGTGCGCTGGCATGCGCGCAGCTACGTCGAAATCCAGACTGGCAAGTCTTGATCGCTCATCGTGTCGCCAGACCTTTGTCGTTCACGGCGCCAATAACGACGCCTTCGCAAGGCGCCAGCACCAGGGGCCCCTTGATGAACTCGGCGCGCGCAGGATCGGTCGATGCGAACACGATCGGTTGGTGCGGCATCAACGCCGGCGAAATCGGCGCCGGGGTGGTGCCGAAGTTCAAGAGCACTACCAGCCGCTGCCCTTCGTCGTTGCGCGCATAGGCGAGCACCTCGCCCCCGGTTTCAAGCGCTTCAAAGTTGCCCCGGTTCAGCGCGGGCTGCGCGCGGCGCAACGCGATGAGGCGCCGGTAGAGCGCCAGCATCGACCCTGCGTCGTGCGATTGCGCCTCCACATTGTTCGTGGGCCAGTCGGCTGCCAGGCGCAGCCACGGGGTACCGGTCGAGAAGCCCGCATGCTCTGCCGCGCTCCACTGCATGGGTGTTCGCTCCGGATCGCGACCCAGGCCCATGCCAGGCTTGTTCTTCTCGAACGGGTCCTGCACTTCATCGGCGGGAATGGGGACGTCCGTCATGCCGATCTCGTCACCATAGTAGAGCGTCGGCGTGCCGCGCAGCGTGAGCAGCAGCATGGCCGCGAGCCGCGCCATCTGTGGGCCGACGCGGCTCGCAATGCGAGGTCTGTCGTGATTGCCCAGCACCCAGTTCGGCTGGGCGCCGGCGGGCAAGGCGGCTTCGTAGTCGCGCACGAAGCGGTCGATGCGCGCCGCCCGCCACTCGGTCGCGATCAGCTGGAAGTTGAAGGGCAGCTGCACGCCTTCGAGCACACCTTCGGCGTTGAGTCCGTAATAGGCGACCAGGCGCGGGAGCGGCAGGTAGAGCTCGCCGATCAGCACGCGCGACGAGCGTGCGTCGCTGAACGCGTCGACCACGCGGCGCATCTCGGCCACGATCGGCTGCACCTCCGGCAGGTCGGTGTTGTAGAGCATCAGCCAGCGAAAAAATGGGTCCTGGCCCGGGGCGAAGTCCGGATTCGGCGGGTTGTCGCGGAACTGCGCGTCCTTGATGATTTGAGAGAGCACGTCGACACGGAATCCGTCGACGCCACGCCGAAGCCAGAAGCGCAGCACCTCGTACATCGCGGCTCGCACTTCGGGGTTGCGCCAGTTGAGGTCGGGCTGCTCCTTCAGGAACGAATGGCAGTAGTACTGGCCGGTGGTCGCATCGAAGGCCCAGGCCGGGCCGCCGAAATTGCTGAGCCAGTTGTTGGGCGGCCCGCCGCCCGGCGCCGGGTCGCGCCAGATGTACCAGTCGCGTCGCGGATCGCTGCGTGCGCTGCGGCTCTGCACGAACCACGGATGACGGTCCGACGTGTGGTTGGGCACGAAGTCCAGGATGAGCTTGAGCTCTCGCGCGTGGGCCTCCTGCACCAGCGCATCGAAGCCGTCCAGCGTGCCGAAGTGCGGATCGACGTCGCAAAAATCGGAGATGTCGTACCCGAAGTCGGCCATCGGCGAGGGATAGATCGGCGAGATCCAGATGGCATCGACGCCGAGCGAGACCAGATGATCCAGCCGGGCGCGGATTCCGCCCAGGTCCCCGATGCCATCGCCGTTGCTGTCCTGGAACGAACGCGGGTAGACCTGATAGACGATTCCGCACTTCCACCAGTCGTCGGCTGACATCTTGATCCCCTCATGCTCGGTTTCGGGTGGGTCCATTTTCTCCAGAAAGAAAACAGCTGACCTAGCCGTTCAGTACGAGAGACCCCTGCGGATACTGCGCGCACATGAAATCGACGAACGCCCGAACCTTCGGTGCAGGGAGTCGCCTCGACGTATGCAGGACCCAGAGCGCGACCTCCACGCCTGAAACCATGCCCCACTGAACCAGTTCTCCGCGCGTCAGCTGGTTCCATGCGATCGACTGCGGCATCAGGGCAACGCCAGCGCCGGCGATCGCAGCGTCGCGAATCATCAGGAACGAGGAAAGTCTGAGCCTCGGAATCGGCTCCAGGACAAGGCGTCCGTCGTCGAGCGTCCAGTTCGTGGGTTGAAAGCTTGTCGAGACGATGCCTGGGACCGGGCTGACCTTGCCTGGCATAGGCACGGGCACGGAGGGCGCGGCCACGACCACCAGCCGGTCTTTGGCAAAACACCGGCCGACGAGGCTGCTGTCCGGGCTTGGATTGATCCGGATTGCGGCGTCGAACTGCTCCTCGACGAGGTCCACCAGGCGATCGTCCGCCACCACCTCGCAGCTGACCTCGGGGTAGGCCGTGCAGAACTCGGCGGAGATGCGGCCCATCGCCAGCTGGGAGAACAGCACCGGCGAAGCGATGCGCAGGCGTCCGCGGGGCACCGACAAGCCCTCGCGCGCGGAAGTCATGGCGTCGGCCACCTCGTGCATCGGCCCTTCGGTGCGGTCCATCAGCATCTGCCCGGCTTCTGTGAGCTTGAGCCCGCGGGCGCTGCGCTCGATGAGCCGCACGCCGAGTTGCTCTTCCAGATCGGCAATGCGCCGGGACAAGGTCGCCTTCGATCTACCGCTCGCGCGGCTTGCTTTTCCGAGGCCGCCGTTCATTGCGACGAGCGCGAAGTCGCTCAGTGCGTTCAGATCCATGGTGTTCCGAAATTGAAACGAGGTGTCTTCATTTTCGGATCTTCGTTTTAACAATGCAACGACTTATCTTCTCCTTACCGCAACTTCAACAGGAGAAAACTGAAATGACCACCACCATCACTCAACGTGCCGTGCTTATCCGGGCCTATGGCGGTGCTGCCGCCGCCGAGGTCGCCGAGACCGCGAGGCCCACGGCCGGACAGGGCCAGGTCCTGGTGCGCGTCCGGGCGGCCGGCGTGAACGGCATCGACTGGAAGATTCGTGAAGGCTTCGTCCGGGACGCGTTCCCGCTTCAACTGCCCGCCGTGCTGGGTATCGAGCTTGCGGGTGTCGTCGAAGCGCTTGGCTCCGGCGCCTCGCGTTTTCGCGTGGGCGATCGCGTCATGGGCCCGCTGGGCGGCCTGGGTGCCTATGCCGAGTTCGTGGCAGTCGACGAGGCGAAGCTCGTACGCACGCCGCAAGGCCTGGACGACGTCCATGCGGCCGCCGTCCCCGTCGCGGCCGTGGCCGCCTGGCAAAGCCTGCACCACGCGGGTCCGATCGCCGCAGGCCAGCGAATCCTCATCCATGGTGCAGCCGGAGGGCTGGGCGGCTATGCCGTGCAGTACGCCAAGCAGGCAGGCGCCGAAGTCTTCGCGACGGCGTCTACCGCCCACGTCGAGTACGTGCGCAGCCTGGGCGCGGACCACGTCATCGACTACCGCACCGAACGCTTCGAGTCGGTCGCACGCGACATCGACCTTGTGCTCGACTACGTCGGCGGCGAAGTGCTCGATCGCTCGTGGCAGGTGCTGACGAAAGACGGCGCGATCGTCGGCACGTCCTCGCCTGACATCCTTGTACGCACGCCTCCCGGCCGCCGCGGACTGTGGTTCATGAGCAAGCCGGACGCGGCGCTCCTGGAACGGCTGGCGGCAGAGATCGCCGGAGGCACGCTGATTTCGAAGCTCGACGAAGTCGTGGGCTTCGGCGACATCCCCGCCGCCATCGAACGCAATCGCACCGACCCGCGCATCGGCAAGGTCGTTGCGGACTTCTCGCGCTGATCGATCTTTTCATCACCCACCAACCTCCCAGGAGATTTCCATGAGCATTCTCGTCACCGGTGCCACCGGCACCATCGGTTCCCTCGTCGTCCAAGGCCTGGCCAGTGCCGGCGCCGAAGTCAGCGCCTTCGTTCGCACACCCGGAAAGCAGGGCTTTCCGACCGGCGTCAAGGAGGTCGTCGGCGACCTGACCGACGTGCCCTCATTGCGCGCGGCACTGTCTTCGGTGCGCACGCTGTTCCTGCTGAACGCCGTCACGCCCGACGAAGTGACCCAGGCCCTCGTCGCGCTGAACCTGGCGCGCGAAGCTGGCATCGAGCGCATCGTCTACCTCTCGGTCATCCATGCAGACAAGTTCACCGATGTGCCGCACTTCACCGGCAAGCACACGGTCGAGCGAATGATCGAGAGCCTCGACATTCCGGCAACCGTCCTTCGGCCGGCCTACTTCATGCAGAACGAGCGCATGGTCCAGCAGGTGATCCAGGGCTACGGCGTCTACCCGATGCCGATCGGCTCCACGGGCGTCGCGATGATCGATGCACGAGACATCGCGGACGCCGCCGTCGCCGAACTGCTGCGCCGCGATCGCGCGACCGCGCCGGCACCACGCGTGATGCTGGAGCTGGTCGGGCCCGAGCTGTTGACCGGAGAGTCGGTGGCCAAGATCTGGAGTGCTGCGCTCGGTCGTGAAGTGGCTTACGGCGGAGACGACGTGGCGGCCTTCGAAGCGCAGATGGCCACATCGGGGCCGTCCTGGCTTGCCTACGATATGCGCCTGATGATGGCCGGGATCCAGAAGTTCGGCATGCATGGCGCGGACGGCGCCGCGGATCGCCTGCAGGCCATCCTCGGGCGTCCTCTGCGCAAGTACACCGACTTCGTCAAGGAGGCCGTAGCCGCGTCGTAGGCTGCGTGCTTCGCGTACGTCGGCTGGGACCGCATCACACGCTGCGCTCTGGGGACCTGATGTCCGTTCCGTGCGCGGCGGTTACTGGCATTTGGCGGCAAAGCGCGGGTGAGTACTATCGGCTAGGAGCGGCCAGTCGCCCCGTTGGGAAAACTTAGCCCACAACCAGTCATTCGGGAGAAATATGCACTTCGAAACCAGCGATGAGTTGCTGAACTTTGTAGAGGACTGGGTAGGCTTCAGCGGTCCAGGATATGACTACGACGCTAAAGGGCTACTCCTCCTGCTGAGAGCAAGTCTTAGAAACATGCAGAAGCATTTCATTGAAGGCGACTTCGAGGACCTGAAGGACTTTTTCAGCGATGAAGAGCGGGGGATTCTGAGCAAGCTCTTGCACTCGTGCGAGTGAATCAAAAATGACGCCAGCCGATCAGAACCAGTCGTTCAGAGTTTCGGTTGAGCAGCTGTCGCTCTACTAGCTCCGAGCCACTGGCGAGACAATCTTTGCATGACATACGACAAGAATCTTTCACCGGTGGGCTGGTATGCGGTTTCGTACCTGCTGCGCTTCGTGGAGTTGAATGACGACAGAAAGGACGATGATGAAGCTCGATTCATGTCGTGGGAGAACACAATTCTTGTGCGTGCGCGAACCCTTGACGATGCCTATAAAAAGGGCATGACGGTTGCTCGCGCGAATGCGAAGCCATACAAGGGTGGTCCGGAAGGCGTACCTGTTCAATGGAAGTTGGTGGGTATCACCGATGTCCTCCCAATCTACGAGAAGCTGGGAGACGGGGCGGAAATCTTATGGACCGAGCGCGCCCCTCGAAAGCTCAAGAATCTCAAGCAAATGGTTAGGCCGAAGGGCTCTTTCCGGCAGTAGCCGCAAGCCCTGCTGCAGGGGCGGCGAAGCTGAACTGGAGGTCCGCTTGCGGGATAAACCTATGCCTCCTTCGGGCCCCAAGCGGATGTAGCGAGTGCAACGTGGGCCATCGCCAAGCGGCCAGTCACCGTAATAGGCGTTTCGCGAAGATCGCCCGGTGTTTCGCGGTTCGATTAAGCGCTGACAGCATGGACGCCAGTCACGGTATCCGAGTCACAGGGACGGTGAGATAGCCTGCAGCACATCGTTGAACACGCCGTACTGCAACTTGAATGCCTGCGGGCTGTAGTCCTGGTAGTAGCCTGCCGTCACGGCAACGACGAGATCGAGCTCGGGCACGATGCGGATCGATTGCCCGCCTCGACCGAGCGCACCGATCCAGCGGACTATTCGTCGGTGCGCTCTGGCATGGCCGCTCCACCAAAGGTAGCCGTAGTCCTGGTCGTCCGTTGCCTGGATGAGCGACGCGGTGGAAGCTTCGATCCAGCCCTTCGACACGATCTGGCGTCCATCCCAGCGACCGCCCGCCAGCACGAGCTGTCCGATCTTCGCCATGTCCCGTGGACGCATGCGAAGGCCTCCGCCGGCGTCGCTGTCTCTGCCCATTCGGCTCCATTCTTCGCCGGAGATGCCCAGGGGCTCCAGCAGGCTCGTTCGCGCGAACTCGTCGAGCGGTCTGCCGGTGGCCCGATGCAGGATCGCTGATATAAGCGCCAGCGCGCCGGTACTGTAGAAGAACTGCTGCCCAGCCGCCGCGACAGTTCGGCGCGTGAGCACGTAGCGGCACGGATCGCCCGAAAAATACATGCGCGTTTCGTCGTTCGCGAGATCGCCGGTCGCGGGCGTTGACTCGATCCATTCGAGACCGAGCGTCATGCCGAGCGCGTGCCGCAGCAACAGGCGATCCGATTCTGGCGTTCGCAGGTCTGCGAGTTCGGGGAAGAAGCCAAGGATCGGCTCGTCGACGCCATGGATCAGCCCCCGGTCGATCGCGATGCCGACGGCGAGCGACGCGACGCTCTTCGTCGCTGACTTCATTGCATGGCGCATGCCGGCGTTGAAGACGACGTTCTCCACACGGCTGCCGAAAAAGCTGGTCGGCACCTGATCGCTGCCTTGGAGGTAGCGCTCGAAAACGAGCCTGCCGCGATGCACGACAAGAACCGAGTGAATGTTCGAGCCCGAAGCCGCAAGCCGATCGGCCATCTTGCTGAGTGCGGTGGTGTCAACGAGCTTGCCGTCGTCGCCCGCGGCGATGTTCCAGTCATCTTCTCGCGAAGTTTTTGCGGCGAAGCCTCCGATCGAATGGGTGCACGCTGACCCGCCGAGTGAGGCGAGCGCAGTGCCAACAAGAACGAACTCACGGCGTTTCATGCCACGTCTACGGCGGAAGGTGTATTGATGTTATGCGGCGAAGGCTGCGCGCGTCAATCGCCTACTCCTCCGAGTTAGCGATCCCACACCTTTTGAATGAGGATAGAGCATCGCCGAAGCAGCCATTCGCGATTGGCCGCTTGTGGCCGCACGGGAAGTCTGCGCAAAGGGCCCAGCGACGTTCTCGAAAGCGGATGCTTAGGATTCCGCCGGGTACGCCTGGTTGACGGGAGCCGACCCTTGAGCCTTACATTCCAGTAGGTCTCGCTGGCAATCCTGCTGCTGCGTTTTGCCGGGAGAGCATGGCGGGCGCATCTCGCATCGAAGGTCGAGCTCGCTCCTCGCTCAACCTATGCCACAAGACATGCAAGGTTTGATCGTTTGACAGTCGCTTGCCGAGCCTCATCTGCCATGAAATATTCACGCCACCTTCCTGTTCTTTTCGCCGCGGTCGCATGCACCCACATTGGCGCTCAAACAACGGGCGCCGCATCGCATGGGTTCATTGCTGAATCCAATGACGCCGTGTTCAAAGCTTGCGCCGTCGCCCCGACAGCGAATGGAGCGTGCCCGCTCGATGCGGTCTTTGGGCTCTTCAAGCTCGCGCCCAACAACGACGTGCTGGACTTCAAGGTTTCGAACACCGTGCCACGGGCGATCAACCAAAACTACGGTTGGATCCTGAAACTCAACCGGAAATCTGGCAAGGTCCGCGTTCTCGAACGCGTGACATTGCCGGAAACCCCGAAGACGTGGGGCAGCGGTGGCCAGCCTTACGGTACGTCGGCGGATCGCAAGACTATTTCGCTGGACGTGACCCTGACCATCTACGACGGCACCATTTCGAAGTCTTGGGACGTGGCCGATGGCGATCCTGCCGGCCACTACCTGATCAGCGCCTACGTCGAAGACTCCGCTCCGGTGCAGTTCGAGTTTGATGTCATCGATCCAAAATGACCAACTGCCGTAGACCTGTGGGTTGAACTCGTTGCGGCTGGGCTGCCTGCCTCAGCTTCGAACGTCGGCCGCGAGGGAGCGCTTCTGACCGAATTCAGCCGCACAGCAGTGGCGCCGAGAGGCCCAAGACGGTCAACAAGCCAGTCCATTTCCGTTCGCTACCCGGCGCGGCACGGCAGGCGGGATTCAGTTGATGATCTCTCCCATGCCAACGCGTACGCGCTCCCTGAGCTGCCGGATGTACTCCGGATCGAAGAGTTCCCAGGTCTCCAGTTCGCCGACGATCCGAAGCGGCTCCCGGCTGCGGTACGAGCGTGTGGGATTGCCCGGAAACTTCTTGTCGGTGACGTTGGGATCGTCCTCGTAGGCGCCCGTGGGCTCGACGATGTAGACGCGGCCACGGCCGTCGCCCCTCGCCATTTCGGCAGCCAGCCCGGCGCCCTTGGGCCAGGCGGTGAAGTAGATGTGGTTCATGACGACGCGGCCGTCGTAGTTTGACCGAAAGCCGGCCGTGAGCAGATCGCCCACCTGAAGGTCCGCCCGCGTACCGTGGAAGTAGGGGCCGGCGTCCAAGATAGCCATGCAGCTCGCTCCTCTGCAGAAAGGAAAAGCCGCGGAGTCTACTCGTGTCGATCGTCACGGAAGCCGTCTCGCGTGAAGTCCGATCCAGGCCTGGGTATGCCCCTACACCCCACGGCCTCATCCTCGATGCTGGAACAATGCCTCCACCATGGACGGCCTCGATCTCATCAAAACATTCCGTGAAGTCGCGTTCCGGCGCAGCTTCTCCCGCGCGGCGATCTCGCTGGGCATGTCGAAAGCCACGGTGAGCCGCTATGTGGCGGAGCTCGAAACCCGCAGCGGCGTGCGCCTGCTGAACCGCTCCACCCGCTCCCTGAGCCTGACCGACGCCGGCCAGGTGCTGCTCGACCGCAGCACGCAACTGGTGACGATGGCCGAGAACACCCTGAACGACCTGCAGGCCCACGGCTCGCATCCGCGCGGTCGGCTACGCATGAGCGCGCCGCACGGACTTATCGCCGGCTGGCTCTCTGACGTGATCGCCGGGTTCATCAAGCTCTACCCCGACGTGTACGTGAGCCTGGTGTTCACCAACGACAACCTCGACCTGATCGAGGAAGGCATCGACATCCACCTGACGGGCGGGCGCATCGACGACATGAACCTGATCGTGCGCCGGCTGGTGCAGTTCGACATGGTGGTCTGCGCCACGCCGGCCTACTGGGCCCAGCGCGGCATGCCGCAGACGCCCGAAGACCTGGGCCGGCACGATGTGCTGAGCTTCTCGGCGAAGCCGACCACCCACCTGCCCTTCGAGACCGGCGGCAAGCCGTACGACGTGCCGGTGCACAGCCGCATGGAAGCCAACGACGCCGTGGCGCTGATCGAGCTGGCTCTGCGTGGCGTGGGCGTGGCCTATGTGCCCGAGCCGCTGGCGCAGTCGCACCTGGAGCGCGGGGCGCTGGTGCCGGTGCTGCGCGAGCACATGCCGCGCGAGCACTGGCTGTATGCCGCGTATTCGCAGCGCCGCCACAACAGCGCCGCGATGCGCGCGATGCTCGACTTCCTGGAGCAATCGATGGGCGCGCTGGCCGAAGGCCCGGCGCTGCCGCCACAGCAGCCCGTGCACATGGCACCGACTACATGCGCCCTTTCCAGGGCACCAGACGTCGCTCGAGCCACCGCATCAGCAGGTCGAACAGATAAGCAACCACCCCGATGACGATGATGCCCATGATGACGATGTCGGTGCGCAGGAAGTTCGACGCGTTCAGCACCATCTGACCCAGCCCCATGTTGGCCGCCACCATCTCGGCGGCCACCAGCGTGGTCCAGCCGAAGCCGATGGCGATGCGCATGCCCACAAGGATGTCGGGCAGTGCCGACGGCAATATCACGTGGCGGATCACCTGCATGTAGCTCGCGCCCATCGAGTACGCGGCGTTGATCTGCTCCTGTGAGGCACTGCGCATGCCAGAGCGCGCGGCCAATGCCAGCGGCGCGAAGCAGCTCAAAAAGATCAGCAGCACCTTCGGCAACTCGTCAATGCCAAACCAGATGATGATGAGTGGCAGGTATGCCAGCGGCGGCAGCGGCCGGTAGAACTCCAGAGGCGGATCGAAGATGCCGCGCCAGAAGCGGCTCATGCCCATCGCAATGCCCACTGGAATGGCGGTGACGCAGGCCAGGAAGAAGGCCGAGAACACCCGGAACATGCTCGCCAGGAAGTGCTGCCACAGCGGCTTGTCGTTGGCCTGGCCGGTGAGGTATTCGTAGAACTGCTGGAACACCGCCTGCGGCGTGGGCAGGAACAAAGGCTTGACCCAGCCCATGTTGGTGACGATGAACCACAGCGCCACCAGCGCCACAACGGTGACGATGCTGATGGCCACGCTCGAGCCCTCGCCCGGCACCTTGAAGGCGCTGGTCTTGAGCTTGGCGCCTGCTGCGGGTGCAGACAGCACTGGCGGGGTGGCGGGCTTGGAAGGCGGTGGCGTCATGGCGACGGGGGATGCGATCGACACCTCAGACATGGGCAACCTCGCGATGATGAATGATCGACAGCACTTCTTCACGCATGCGGATGAATTCGGGCTCCGATTTCACCTTGCGCGAATCGCCGTGCGAGAGGTACTGGCGCGAGAACGGCACGTCGTCGTAGACGTGCGATATGCGCCCGGGGCTCGGGCTCATCACGATCAGCCGGGTGGCGAGGAACAGCGCCTCTTCCACCGAGTGGGTGATGAAGAACACCATCTTGTTCGACTTGGACCAGGCTTGCAGAAGAATCTCTTGCACCTGTTCGCGCGTGAAAGCATCGAGCGCGCCCATGGGTTCGTCCATGAGCAGCACGGCCGGGTCGCTCGCGAGTGCGCGCGCAATGCCAACGCGCTGCTGCATGCCGCCAGACAACTCATACACCGCGCGGTCGGCGTATTTCTGCAGGCCGACGAGGCCCAGCTTTTCTTCAGCGATGCGGTCGCGCTCGGCCTTGCCCACGCCGGCCAGCCGCAGGCCCAGCGCCACGTTGTCGCGCACGTTGAGCCAAGGCATCAGCGCGTGCTTCTGGAACACCACGCCGCGATCAGCGCCGGGGCCGACTACCGGCTTTCCGTCCAACAGGATCTCGCCGGTCGATGGCGGCAGGAAGCCGGCGATGCTGTTGAGCAGCGTGGTCTTGCCGCAGCCCGAGGCGCCTAGCGCTACGACGAAGTCGCCGTCGTGCATCGTGAGGTTGACGGGGGCCAGCGCCTGCAGCGTGCCGCCCTTTACCGCGTAGTTGATCGTCAGGTCTCGGATGTCTAGCGTGGGCATTTCAGATCTCCGCTTTCCGTTCGTTGCTACTTGCCCATTGCCTTCTCGACATAAGTAGTGGTCACGAACGCGCCGTAGTCAGGCTTCACCTCCTGCACCCGCCCCTGTTCCTTCAGGAAGGCCGCCGTGTTAGCCATCGCCTTGGCAGCACCACCGCCCAGCCACGTCGGCGAAACCTGCTCGGCCATCGTCGGGAAGGTGTACAGCGCCATGGCCGCACCAACGTCCTTCGGATCGGCCTTGGTCCACTTGGCCATGGCCTTGGTCTGCGGCGAGTCGGGCGTCCAGCTCTTGCCCGTTGCCTTGTATTCCTCGTTCGCGCGGTTGAGTGCCTTCACGAAGGCGATCATGAAGGGCTCGTTGGCGGCCGCCCACTTGGCGTTGACCACGATGCCCTCGAAGGTGGGAGCGCCGCGCTTGCCGATGCTGCCCGAGGTGGCGATGGTCTTGCCGCTGGCCTTGATCTTCGAGAGCACCGGGTCCCAGATGAAAGTGGCGTCGATGTCGCCGCGCTCCCATGCGGCCGCGATCTCCGGCGGGCGCATGTTCATCACATTCACGCTCTTGGGGTCGACGCCGTCCATCTTCATGCCGGCCATGAGCTGGTAGTGCGCGGTCGACACGAAGGGCGTGGCCACTTTCTTGCCGGCCAGGTCCTTCATGCTGTTGATGCCCGATGCATTGCGCGCGATGAGCGCTTCCGCATTCGCGATATCGGCGGAGATCCAGAACAGCTTGATGTCCTGCCCCTGGCTGGCCGCGGCCGTCAGCGGGCTGGAGCCGGTTTCACCCATCTGCACGTCGCCTGAAGCCATCGCGCGGATCACGTCGCCGCCGCCCGCGAACATGCGCCAGTTGATCTTGTAGCCCGTGGCCTTCTCGACCTCGCCGGACTCCATGACGAGGCGCAGTGGAACCAGCATGTCCTGGTGGGCGAAGGTGAGTTCCTTGGCCTGCTGTGCGGAAGCGGTGCCGCACAAGGCTGCCAGCGTGGTGGCCAGCACGGCGAGTTGCAGGGGGAGACGGCGGGACATGGTCATCGGGTTTCTCCAGTAGGTGAATCTCGCAGCGACTTTGCACGCATCGCCTCCAGCCAGGAAGTACCAGCACCGGGGCGGGCATGGAGCCAGCCGATGGGTGAATACCCTTGTTCTGGTGCACATGGCACTCAGACGGGGCGTTGCCTCCCCCGAACTCTTCAGCCGGTCAGTGGGTCCGGCCGCCCGCCGGCCGCTTCTCACCGCGCGCCAAAGCCAGTTCTTCCACCGCTATTCCCAGGGCCCGGATCCCCGCCGGAATCTGCGAGGCCGCAATGGAAGACAGGCGCAGCCGGAAGAAGGGACACGGATACGGCGGCTTGGCAAAGAACACATCGCCCGCCTCGATCAGCACCCCATGGTTGCGCGCCATCAGCGACAGCTCCGTGGCATCCACCCACGTCGGCGCCTGCACCCATATCGAAGCCCCGCCAGAAGGCAGCCGGAACTCGAAATCGGGCAGATGGTCTCGCAGCGCCTGGGCAGCCAGGGCAAGCCGCTCCTGCATCGCGTGGTTCACCCGCCGCGCATGCGACTCGTGGTGCCCCAGCGAGAGAAACAGCGCATACGCATGCTGAAGGAAGGCACTCGGGTGCCGCACCATCGCATGCCGGATCACGCGCAGCTCCTTGATGAGCGCACGCGGCGCCACGATAAAGCCCAGCCGCAAGGCAGGCGACAGGCTCTTCGACACCGACCCCACGTAGATCACCCGCCCCGTCTTGTCCAGGCTCTTGAGTGCGGGCATGGGCGTGCCTTCGTACAGGTTCTCGGCCTCGTAGTCGTCCTCGATGATCACGAAGTCCTGCAACTCGGCCTTGCGCAGCAGCCACTGGCGCCGTTCGAGGCTCAGCGTCGCGGTCGTGGGGCTCTGGTGCGAAGGCGTAACGAACAGGTAGTCCGCCGCCGGTAGCGCATCGACCACCAGCCCGTCTTCATCGACATCCACCTCCACCCACTTGGGCTGCCGCAGCGAGAAGCTGTTGCGTGCATGCGGATGCCCCGGCTCTTCCAGCCCCACGCGCGTCTGCTCGTCGAACAGCGCCTCGGCCAGCAGGTAGTAGGCATGCTGCGCGCCCATGGTCACGAGGATTTCTTCCTTGAGCGCGAACACGCCGCGCTTGGGCAAGAGGCGCGTGCGGATCTGCTCGATCAGGTCGGGCACGTCGTCGGTTTCGAAGTCGGGCGTCCAGTGCGGCAGCTGCGAGCGCGCCAGGCTGCGCGCGCAGCACTCGCGGAAGTCTTCAGTGGGAAAGAGCTGCGGGTCGTAGTTGCCGTAGACAAAAGGGTACGGATAGTCGCGCCACCGGTCGGGCTTCGACAGCGTTGGCTTGTCGACCAGCGAGCGCAGCACGCGACCCGACCAGTCGGGCGGCTGGCTCGCCTGCCCGCTGCGCCCGACCAGCGGCTCGGCATGCACGGCTGACAGCGGACGGGCATCGTGCGCCACGAACACCCCGCTGCGCGGACGCGCTTCCAGAAAGCCTTCGTCAATGAGCTGCAGGTACGCCGAGGTAACGGTATTGCGGCTCAGCCCCAGCAACGCCGCAAGCTCGCGCGACGAAGGCAGCGGCGCGCCGGGCGCCAGGTGCTCTTCAAGAATGGCCTGCACCACGGCGGCGCGCAAACGAGCCTGCAGCGGCAGCGCCGGTTGATCGGGCAGCGCGAAGAGCTGCGCCCACTGGGTGGCTCGCGGATTCGGGGGCATGGTGCGCCGCAGTTTAGGGCAGTGCACGCGGTTCGTGGTGCTCTGGCTCGGTCGAATCCTCCCAACTGGCCCTATCGCGCCGGCAGGCGGCTGCCTACTCTTGCCGCATCAATTTCCGGAGTTCCCGCGTGACCGCAATGCCTTCCACTTCAGTGACCACCGACACCCTTGCCGCCTTCAGCGACGCCTGGAACCGCCACGACATCGACGCCCTCATGAGCTTCATGACGGCCGACTGCATCTTCCAGACCGCCGCCGGCCCCGACGCCTGCGGCACCCGCCACGTTGGCACCGAGGCGGTGCGCAAGGCCTTTGCCGCAGCATGGCAGGCCGTGCCCGACGCGCAATGGATCAACGGCCTGCACTTCGTGCATGGAGACTTCGGCACCTCGCAATGGACCTTCACCGGCACCGCCGCCGACGGCAGCCGCATCGAGACCGACGGCATCGACGTCTTCACCTTCAAGGGCGGAAAGATCCACCTGAAGAACGTGTTCCGCAAGGCACGCCCGAACCTGCCCGCCGCGAAGTAGGCAAGCACGCCTCGGCCCACTTCTTTCCGGCCCTCTTCTTCCCCTTCTCCTGGAGCCCTTCATGACCATGACAGGCACCGTGCAGTTCGCCTCCGCCACGGCCACCGCCAGCGCGGCCATCGACGCCGCAGCGTTCGAGCAGCAGCCGCCGCAGGCCCCCTTCCGCCCCTACGACCCGCAGTACGACCCGCTGCGCGCGCCCGACCCCGGCGCCGGCCGCGCCTACGCACCCACCTGGTGGGTGGCCAGCGCCGGCGAGCCGCCGGAAGACGACGGCCCGCTGCTGCGCGACATCGATGTAGACGTGGCCATCATCGGCTCGGGCGCCACCGGCATGTCGACCGCGCTCTACCTCGCGCAGGAGCACGGCATCCGCGCCACCGTGCTCGAAGCCAACCAGGCCGCATGGGGTTGCTCCAGTCGCAGCGGCGGCCAGGGCCAGAACGCGAGCGGCCGGCTCAAGCGTTCGCAGTGGATCGAACGCTGGGGCCTCGACACCGCCAAGCGGCTCGACGCCGAGATCCGCAGCGGCTTCGAGAACTTTCGCCACCTCACCACGCAGATCGACTGCGACGCCTACGACGGCGGCCACCTCTACCTCGCACACCGCCCCGAAAAGCTCGCCGGCCTCGACGCCGAGGCACGGCTCATGCGCGAGAAGTTCGGCTACGCCACCCGCATGATGAGCGCCGAGGAAGTGCGCCACGACTACTGCGACGAGCGCGAGACCGTCGGCGCGATGTACGAGGCCGAGGGCGTGGGCATCCACCCGCTGAAGTTCACCTTCGGCCTGATGCGGCGCGCCCGCGCGCTGGGCGTGACGGTGCACACATCCAGCCCCGTGCAAGGCTGGCAGACCATCGACGGCGTGCACCACCTGCAGACGCCCGCCGGCGTGGTGCGCGCGCGCCGCGTGGCGGTGTGCACCGGCGGCTACACGGGGCAGGCGCTCAACCCGCTGCTGAAGAACCGGATCATGCCGATCCTGTCGAACTCGGTGGTCACGCGCCCGCTCACCGATGCCGAGTTGCAAGCCACCAACTTCAAGTCGCAGACCTTCCTGACCGACACGCGCACGCTGCGCTTCTACTACCGGCTGCTCAAGGGCAACCGGCTGCAGATCGGCAGCCGCAGCGCCGTGAGCGGCGCCGACGCCGAAGGCCCGGTGCACCTGAAGCTGCTCACCGACGCCATCGCGCGCAAGTTCCCGCCGCTGGCGGGCATCCACATCGACTACTCGTGGTGGGGCTGGGTCGACATGAGCCACGACATGATGCCGCGCATCACGCAGCCCGATGCCGGCAAGAAGATCTGGTACGCGGTGGGCTACGGCGGCAACGGCGTGTCGTTCTCGACCTGGGCGGGCAAGCGGCTGGCCGAGCGCGTGGCGGGCAAGGACTCGGGCAAGGACGTGTTCGAGCTGCCCATCTACCGCTCGCCGCTGCCCTTTCCCAACGTGCTGGGGGTGGTCGAGTCGCGCGCGTTCGCGCCGTTCCGGCGCATCGGCCAGCGCATGCTCTACAAGTGGTACTGGCTGCGCGACGAGAAGTAGGCGCACCGCCTGCGCGCATTCACCGAAGTGGCGCACGCCCTGCTGCACAACGGGGCAAACCCGCCCCTTCTGGCCCTGTGAGTCGTGCCGCGTTGGCTCTTCGCCGGTGTGTACCAAGCGCCTATCTTCGACACAAGGTCTTCGCGTTGGCGTTGGCCGAATCCGATTGCCTGTGTCGAACTCTCCGAGGTCTTGTCATGCAGCTCCCGCTTTCTCCTTTCACGCGCCGCACCACACTGCTTTCCGCCGCGCTCCTGGCCGCGAGCACCCTGCTTCCGCTGCCCGCCTCCGCGGCCGACGAGCCCAAGCGCGGCGGCACGCTGGTCATCGGCAGCACGCAGACGCCCCGGCACCTGAACGGCGCGGTGCAGTCGGGCATTGCCACCGCCCTGCCCTCGACGCAGATCTTTGCGAGCCCGCTGCGCTTCGACGACAAATGGAATCCGCAGCCCTACCTTGCAGAGTCGTGGAAGCTGGCCGACGACGGCAAGTCGCTCACGCTCAAGCTGCGCAAAGATGCCGTGTTCCATGACGGCAAGCCCGTCACCTCGGCCGACGTGGCCTTCTCCATCATGGCCATCAAGGCCAACCATCCGTTCACCACCATGCTCGGCCCGGTCGAGAAGGTGGAAACGCCCGATGCGTACACGGCCATCATCCGCATGAGCGTGCCGCACCCGGCCATCGTGCTGGCAATGTCGCCGGCGCTGTGCCCCATTCTTCCCAAGCACATCTACGGCGACGGGCAAGACCTGAAGAACCACCCGCGCAACACCACCGACGTGATCGGCTCGGGCCCCTTCCGCGTGACCGAGTTCAAGCCAGCGCAGCGCATCGTGCTGGAGCGCTTCGACAAGTTCTTCCTGCCCGGCAAGCCTTACCTCGACAAGATCATCGTCAACGTCACGCCCGACATGGCGAGCCTGGTGCTCGGGCTGGAGCGCGGCGACATCCAGATGCTGCCCTTCGCCACGCTGCCCACCGACCTGAAGCGCTTCGCGAACGACCCCAGGGTGTCGCTCACGCCCAAGGGCTACGACGGCATCGGCCCGCTCAACTGGCTGGCCTTCAACACTGCGAAGAAGCCGCTGTCGGACGTGCAGGTGCGCAAGGCCATCGCCACGTCCATCGACAAGAACTTCATCACCAAGGCGCTGATGGGCGGCTTTGCCACCGTGTCCGACGGCCCGCTGGTGGCCAGCAGCCCCTTTGCCGTGCCCGACCTCGTGCGCTACCCGCTCGACCTGAAGAAGGCCGGCGAAATGCTCGACGCCGCGGGCTACAAGGCAGGCGCAGGCGGCGAGCGCTTCAAGCTCACCATCGACTACCTGCCCGGCGGCGACGACCAGCAGAAGAACGTGGCCGAGTACATCCGCGGCCAGCTCAAGAAAGTGGGCATCACGGTGGAGGTGCGCGCCTCGGCCGACTTCCCGGCCTGGGCCAAGCGCCTGGCCTCGCACGACTTCGACATGTCGATGGACGCGGTGTTCAACTGGGGCGACCCGATCATCGGCGTGCACCGCACCTACCTGTCGACCAACATCAAGCCCATCGTGTGGACCAACACGCAGTCGTACGCCAACCCGAAGGTCGACGAACTGCTCAACACCGCAGGCGGCCTGATCGACCCGACGCAGCGCAAGGCCTACTACGCAACCTTCCAGAAGATCGTGACCGACGAGCTGCCCATCGAGTTCATCAACCAGGTGCCGTACCACACCATCACCAGCAAGAAGGTGGGCAACGTGCCGACCACCATCTGGGGGCCGCTGTCGCCGCTCGACGAGGTGTACCTCAAGTAAGGCGGGCACGACATGGGCACGCTTCGCTACACCGCCTCGCGACTGCTCCAGGCCCTGGGCCTGGTGCTCGCGGTGGTGGTGCTCAATTTCGTGCTGGTGCACGCGGCGCCGGGCGACCCGGTGGAAACCATTGCCGGCGCCAGCGGCGGCATGTCGCCCGAGCTGATGGCGCAGCTGCGCACGCAGTACGGGCTCGACAAGTCGCTGCCGGTGCAACTGGGCGTGTACCTGGGCAAGGTGGCGCAGGGCGACCTGGGCTATTCGTACTTCTTCAACCTGCCGGTGACGAGCATGATCGCCGAGCGCGTGCCGGCCACGCTGCTGCTGGTGCTCAGCTCGGTGCTGCTGGCCTTCTTCGTGGGTACTGCGCTGGGCGTGCTGTCTTCGCGCAGGCCGAACGGGTTGCTGTCGCAGTTCATCACCGTGCTGTCGCTGGTGGGCTTCGCCGCGCCGGTGTTCTGGCTGGGGATCATGCTGGTGATCCTGCTGGCATCGGTGTTTCCGATTCTTCCTGTCGCGGGCATGCGCTCCATCGACTCGACGGGCACCGGCGGCTTCGCGGACATGCTCGACGTGGCACAGCACCTGGTGCTGCCCACGCTCACGCTGAGCCTGGTGTATCTCGCGCAGTACAGCCGGCTTGCGCGCTCGTCGATGCTCGACGTGCTGGGCTCCGACTTCATCCGCACCGCTCGCGCAAAAGGGCTGGCCGACCGCGTGGTGCTCTACAAGCATGCGCTGCGCAACGCACTGCTGCCGGTGGTCACGGTGCTGGGGCTGCAGTTCGGCAACGTGCTGGCCGGCGCCATTCTGGTGGAGACGGTGTTCAACTGGCCGGGCCTCGGCCGGCTGGCCTTCGAGTCGGTGCTGCGGCGCGACTACCCGACCATTCTCGGCGTGCTGCTGTTCTCTTCCATCGTGGTGGTGGTGATGAACCAGCTCACCGACCTGTGCTACCGCTTCATCGATCCACGGATCAAGGCCTCATGAGCAAGGTGATCACGATGCCTACCGCTGCTGCTGCCGCATCTTCCAAGGCCCAGGCAAAACCCGCCGTGCGCGTCGAGCATCCGGGGGTGGAAGCGATGCGCATGTTCCTGCGCAACCCTGCCGCCATCGCCGGCATGGCGATGCTGCTGGTCGTGCTGCTCGTGGCCATTGCCGGGCCATGGGTCTACCCGGCCGATCCGTTCGAGATCAAGGCCGCGCCGCTCACGCCGCCCTTCAGCGAAGACGCCTGGCTCGGCAGCGACTACCTGGGCCGCGACGTTCTCACCGCGCTGATCTACGGCGGGCGCGCCACGCTGCTGGTGGGCGCGGTGGCCGCGCTGCTGTCGGTGCTGATTGGCATCACGCTCGGCGCCTTCGCGGGCTACTACGGCGGCAAAGTCGATGCCGCGCTGATGAGGCTGACCGAGTTCTTCCAGGTGCTGCCCGCGCTGCTGTTCGCGATGGTGGTGGTAACGCTGTTCTCGCCCACGCTGGTAACGGTGACGCTGGCCATCGGCATCGTGAGCTGGACCGGCACCGCGCGCCTCACGCGTGCCGAGTTCATGAAATTTCGCGGGCTTGAGTTCGTGCGGGCCGAGCGTGCCATCGGCGCACGCGACGCTCGCATCATCTGGAAAGTGATCTTGCCCAACGCGCTGCCGCCGCTGGTGGTGTCGGCCACGCTGGCCATCGGCGCAGCCATCTTGTTCGAGGCGGGCCTGTCCTTCCTCGGGCTGGGTGATCCGAACCAGATGAGCTGGGGGCTGATGATCGGCTCCAGCCGGCAGTACGTGCTCTCGTGCTGGTGGGCCGTGGCCTTTCCCGGTGCGGCGATCTTTATCACCGTGCTGGCCGTGAGCCTGATCGGCGACGGCCTGAACGATGCCCTCAACCCGAAACTGAGGGAACGCTGATGACGAACGACGACGCATTGCTGCGCGTGCAGAACCTGCATGTCGAGTTCAAAACCCGCCGAGGCCAGGCGCTGGTGCTCAACGGGGTCGACTTCGAGATCCGCGCCGGCGAAACACTGTGCGTGGTCGGCGAGTCGGGCTGCGGAAAGAGCATGACGGCACTGGCGCTGCTGCGGCTCATACCCTCGCCGCCGGGCCGCATCCGCGACGGCCGGGTGCTGTTCCAGGGTGAAGACCTGGTGCAGGCCACCGATGCACGCATGCGCGAGGTGCGCGGCAACCGCATCTCGATGATCTTCCAGGAGCCGATGACATCGCTGAACCCGGTGTTCACCGTGGGCGACCAGATCGGCGAATCGCTTCAGCTGCATGCGGGCATGAACGCACGCGCAGCGAGGCAGCGCGCCATCGAGATGCTGCAGCAGGTGGGCATTCCTGCGCCCGAGCGGCGCGTGGACGAGTACCCGCACCAGCTCTCCGGCGGCATGCGCCAGCGCGTGATGATCGCGATGGCGCTGGCCTGTCGCCCCGACATCCTGATTGCCGACGAACCCACCACTGCGCTCGACGTGACGGTACAGGCGCAGATCTTCGACCTGCTGCGCGAGTTGCAGCGCGAGAAGGGCACGGCCATCATGCTCATCACGCACGACATGGGCGCGGTCGCCGAGATGGCCGACCGCGTGATGGTGATGTACGCGGGCCGCGTGATCGAACAAGGCACAACCGAGCAGGTGCTGTCGGAGCCCGGCCACCCCTACACTCGCGGGCTGATCGATTGCCTGCCCGAGCTCGGCAGCAGCGCGGCGTACGACGACGATGCGCGTGAAGACCTGGCTGAGATCGCAGGCGTGGTGCCTTCGATCTGGGAGCTGGGCACGGGCTGCGCCTTTCGAGAACGCTGCCCGCGCGCAATGGCACGCTGCGCCTCCGAAGTGCCGCCGATGTTCGCGATGCACGGCAATGTGGCCGCTGGCGTGCCGCACGGCGCGGCCTGCTGGTTGCATGCCGAAGCGCTCGACCAACGCGAAAGAGAGGCCGCATGACATTCATCGGCAAGACCGACACGCTGCTTTCGGTCGATGACCTGAAGGTGCACTTTCCGCGCGGCAAGGCCGGCTGGGGCCGCACGCCCGAGGTGGTGAAGGCGGTGGATGGCGTCTCTTTCGAGGTGCGGCGCGGCAGCACGCTCGCGGTGGTCGGCGAATCGGGCTCGGGCAAGACCACGACCGCACTGGCGGTGATGCGGCTGTCGCCCGTTACCTCGGGCCGCATGCGGCTCGGCGACACCGACCTGGGCGCGCTGCAGGGCGAAGCATTGCGGCAGGCGCGCACGCGCATGCAGATCATTTTTCAGGACCCGTTCTCCTCGCTCAATCCGCGCGAGAGGGCTGGCGCAGCGGTGCGCGCGCCGCTCGACCTGATGCGGGTGGGCACGCCGGAAGAACGCACGCGCCGCGTGGCAGAGCTGTTCGAGGCGGTGGGCCTGCGGCCTGAGCAGCAGCATCTGTTTCCGCACCAGTTCTCGGGCGGGCAGCGCCAACGCATCAACATCGCGCGGGCGCTGGCCACCAACCCGGAGCTGGTGGTGTGCGACGAACCTGTGTCGGCACTCGACATCGCCATTCGCGCGCAAATACTGAACCTGCTCGCACGACTGCAACGCGAGCTGGGCCTGACCTATCTCTTCATCTCGCACGACATGGCGGTGGTGGAGCACATCTGCGACGACATCGCGGTGATGTACCTCGGCCAGATCGTCGAGCGCGCGCCGCGGCGCAGCTTCTTCGCGCGGCCGCTGCATCCGTACAGCGTGGCACTGATGTCGGCCGTGCCCACGGTAAGCGGCGGGCGGCGGCGCGCGGCGAACCGCATCAAGCTCAGCGGAGATCCGCCGAGCCCCATCAACCCGCCGCAGGGCTGCCGCTTTGCCGGCCGCTGCCCCGTGGCGGAGCCGGCCTGCGCGGTCGAACTGCCGCCGCTGCGCGAAGTCGCGCCCGATCATTGGGTACGCTGCAGGCGCGTCGACGTGGTCGACGGCTTGCCGCGCCCTCCTCTTTCGATTCCCATATCGCCATGAGCACCAGCAACACCACCGTCTACCCCGCCCGCAAGATCATCACCATGAACCCGATGCAGCCGCACGCCACTCACGTGGCGGTGCGCGACGGCCGTGTGCTGGCCGTCGGCGCGCTGGCGGACATTCAGGGCTGGGGCCCCTTCACGCTCGACGAGCGCTTTGCCGGCAAGGTGCTGATGCCCGGCCTCGTCGAAGGCCACTGCCACCTGAAGGAAGGCAGCATGTGGGACTGGACGTACCTCGGCTGGTTCGACCGCCGTGACCCCGAAGGCAAGGTGTGGAGTGGCCTGCGCTCGATGGACGAAGTGGTATCGCGCCTGAGCGAAGTGGCCGCGAAGATGACGGCCGACGGCGTACCCGACACCGAGCCGCTCATCGCCTGGGGGTTCGATCCCATCTACTTCGGCGGCGAGCGCATGACGGTGCAGCACGTCGACCGTGCGAGCAGCACGCGCCCCGTCGTCATCGGCCACGCCAACGGCCACCTTATGAACGTCAACAGCGCGATGTTGAACATCGCCGAGATCACGCGCGACAACGAGGTCGAAGGCGTGGTCAAGTTCGCGGACGGAGCCAGCGAAGGCGAGCCCACCGGTGAACTGCAGGAACCGGCCGCCATGTTTCTTGTGCTGCGCAAGATCGGCAACGCCGGCCTGCTCGCGCCGATGACCGAAGCGGGCGTGCGCTCCTTCGCGCGGCTGGCCTGCCTGCAGGGCGTGACCACCGCGACCGACCTCGTCAACAAGCTCACGCCTGAAGACTGCGGCGTGCTGGAGACGGTGACGCAGGACGACGGCTTCGGCGTGCGCATATTGCCCGCGTTCCAGGCCTTCCACGGCACGCATGGCGCCGCGCAGGGCGCGGAGCACGTGAAGGCGCTGGTGCCGCGCAACACCGACCGCCTGCGCTACGGTCTCGTGAAGATGATGCTCGACGGCTCCATCCAGGGCTTCTCGGCGCGGCTGCGCTGGCCGGGGCATTTCAACGGCGCGCCCAACGGCATCTGGGTGACTGCGCCCGCGCAGTACGAGGCCGACTTCGAGACCTATCACCGCGCCGGGCTCACCATCCACACGCACACCAACGGCGACGAGGCCAGCGAGGTGGCCATCGACGCCATCGGCCGCGTGCTCGCGCGCGCCCCGCGCCCCGACCACCGCCACACGCTGCAGCATGGCCAGATGATCGACGCGCCGCTGTTCCGCCGCATGGCATCGCTGGGCCTGTGCGCCAACCTCTTCGCCAACCACATCTGGTACTGGGGTGACCAGCACTACGAAATGACCATGGGCCCCGACCGCGCGAACCGGCTCGACGCCTGCGGCAGCGCGCTGGCGGCGGGCGTGCCGCTGGCCATCCACTCCGATGCGCCCGTCACGCCGCTCGGGCCGCTCTTCACCGCATGGTGCGCCGTGAACCGCATCACGCCCAAGGGCCGGCTGCTGGGCGAGGCCGAGCGCATCAGCGTGCCGCAGGCACTGCGCGCCATCACGCTCGGTGCGGCGTGGACGCTGAGGCTCGACGGCGAGATCGGCAGCATCGAATGCGGCAAGCGCGCCGACTTCTGCGTGCTGGAAGACGATCCGCTGGAGATGGACCCGATGACGCTGAAGGACGCGCGCGTGTGGGGCACCGTGCTGTCGGGCCGCGTGTTCGAGGCGCAAAGAGGCTGAAGGCCACATGACGCCGAAGAAGAAGCGCCTGCCGCTCACCGTCATCGGCGGCTTCCTGGGCGCGGGCAAGACCACGCTGCTCAACCGCTGGCTGCGCGAGGCGAACGGCCTGCGCATGGCGGTGCTGGTGAACGACTTCGGCGCCCTCAACATCGACGCCGGACTCATCGCCGCCACGCACGGCGACACCACCGCGCTGACCAACGGCTGCGTGTGCTGCCAGATCGGCGACGACCTGGGGCGGGCGCTGGTGGACGTGATCGAGGCGAAGACGCCCTTCGACGCGGTGGTGATCGAGGCCAGCGGCGTGTCGGACCCGTGGCGCATCGCGCAGATCGGCATGGCCGCGCCGGAGCTGAGCCTCGAAGGCGTGATCGTGCTGGTGGATGCGAGTGCGGTGGCCCAGCAGTCGGCAGACCCATTGCTGGCGGACACGCTGGTGCGGCAGCTGAAGTCGGCCGACCTCGTGGTGGTGAACAAGGCCGACCTTGCGTCCGCCGAGGCGCTCGCTGGGGCCAGAGCGTGGGTCGGTGCGACGGCGCCGGGCACGCCATGCATCGAGACGACGGAATCGGCGGTGCCGCTGGCGCTGCTGTCGGGGCTGCCGCATGCGGATGTGGCTCCGCATGTCTGCGGTCATGACTGTCACGATCACCACGGTCATGACAACCCCGATCACGGATCGTTGTTCCAGACGTGGAGCGCGCTGCCCCAAGCCGCGATTCCCGCCGCCACGCTGCGCGCCTGGCTGCGCGAGGTGCCGCCGGGTGTCTTGCGGCTCAAGGGCTTGCTGCGCACTGGCGACGGTGAATGGTCGGAGGTGCAGTTCGCCGGCCGTCACGGCAGCTTGCGCAAGGCCGCGCCGCCCGCCGATGACACGCGCCCCGGCGTTGTCGCCGTCGGCCTGCGCGGGCAGTTGCCTGAAGAAGCGCTGAAGGAGTTCTTCGCGCCCTGAGCCGGGTCATGTTGCAATCGCATGTCTTTCAACGTGCAGACCACCGACGCCATGACCTCCTCCCTCCTGATTCGCCCGCCGACGCCGCAAGACTACGCGGCATGGAAGCCGCTCTGGGACGGCTACAACGCTTTCTACGGACGCGAGGGTGCGACCGCGCTCGCCGATGAAATCACGCAGGCCACCTGGCAGCGCTTCTTCGATGCCTACGAGCCGGTGCACGCGCTGGTCGCCGAGCGAGATGGCCAACTGGTCGGGCTCACGCACTACCTCTTTCACCGCAGCACCACGCGCCTGGAGCCGACCTGCTATCTGCAGGACCTGTTCACGCTGCCGTCGGAGCGTGGGCGTGGCGTTGGCCGCCAGCTCATCCAGGGCGTGTACGAGCGCGCAAAGGATGCAGGCGTGCATCGCGTGTACTGGCAGACGCACGTGACCAACACAGCCGGCCGCACGCTCTACGACAAGGTCGCGACGCACGATGGGTTCATCGTGTACGGCACGCTGGTCTGAGCCCGTGGGGGCCTTCGGTACCCGACTCAGTACTTGATGGTGACGCCGGCCTTCACGCCGTTGTTGTTCTTGCCGTCCGACGACAACCCGCCCGAGAGCGACAGATTGCCGCCGGTGCTTCCGCCCAGCGAGTAAGTAGGCCGTGGCATGGAGGTGTCGGTACCGATGTAGGTGCCGCTGCCATCGGGCCGCAGCACGCCGACCGTGCCCCCCTTGACGGTGGCCGATGTCTCGGTCGGGTTGACGTTGGGCGCGACGTAGACGGAGCCCTTCTCATCGCTGTCGACGGGCACCTTGACGGGCTCGGCCTGTGTGGAAGCGCCGAGCGCGCTCAGCCCCAGGGTCGTTGCAAGGATCAATTGACGCATCGCGGCCATGTTTGGGCAGATGGCGGGCAATCCGCGTAGGACTAAAGGAGATTCGGGGTGCGAACCACGGCCGAGAAGGTGTCGCCCCCGGCGAGGGGCAGGCGAAGCGACACGAAGTGCGCGAAGCCTTGGGGGCATTTCATTGCAGCATTGAGAACTTGTGTACTCAAGGGTCAAGCTGGTGGCAAGTGCATCGATCACGCTCTACGATTGCCTGTCCGCAATCCAGACAGGAGATCGCCCCATGCCCCCCACCGAAGTCGTCATGCCCGAGCAGCTGCAGAGCGCGCTCGAAGCCCAGAGCCGCACGCCGATCGCACGCATCGGCGAAGCGCTGACATCGCTGGGCATGATCACCGACGAGCAGCTTCGCGCGGGGCTGGCGCAGCAAAAGCTGGAGCCCACCGTGCCGTTGGGCGAGACGCTGGTGCGCATGGGCGTAGTGAGCCGCGGCCAGCTGCAGACCGCGCTGGTGCGCAAGATGGGCTACCCCCTCGTCAACCTGCATCTGTTTCCCGCTGCTGCCGAGGCGTTGCGCAAGCTCCCGTATGCGGTATCGCGCCGCCTGCAGGTGATGCCGCTGATGCTGCACGAAGGGCGCCTCGTCGTAGCGATCGACGACCCGACCAGCCGGCATTCGGCCCTCGACGAAGTGGAGTTCATCGCCCAGATGAAGGTCACGCCGGTCGTGGGGCAATGCCTCGACCTCGACGGCGTGCTGCGAGCGGTGTACGAAAAGATCGGCGAGCACACGGCCTCCGCTCCCGGCGTCTTCTCATCCAGCCTCGATCCCAGCCAGCCGCTCGATTTCGACATGGCCGGCACCAGCGAACTGCTGCAGACGCTGGAGAAAGAAGGCCCCGCCGCACCCACTTCCGACGCGCCTATCGAGCAGTCTGACAACTCCCTTGTGCGCATGATCAACAGCATGATCCTCGAGGCGCATCGCGAGGGCGCGTCGGACATTCACATCGAAAGCTACCCCGGCCAGGAAAAAACCCGCATCCGCTTTCGCCGCGACGGCCTGCTCTACACCTACCTGGAGCTTCCGCCGAGCTACCGCAACGCCATCGTCGCTCGCGTGAAGATCATGTGCGACCTGGACATCAGCGAAAAGCGCAACCCGCAGGACGGCAAGATCAACTTCGCGAAGTACTCGCCGCAGCACCGCATCGAACTGCGCGTGGCAACCATTCCCACCAACAACGGGCTCGAAGACGTGGTGATGCGCATCCTGGCATCGGCCAAGCCCATTCCCATGAGCGAGCTGGGCCTGTCGCCGAACAACCTTGCGCAGCTGACCAAGGCCGTCGAGCGTCCCTACGGCATGGTGCTGTGCGTGGGGCCCACGGGCTCGGGCAAGACGACGACGCTGCACTCGGCGCTGATGCACATCAACACGCCCGAACGCAAGATCTGGACTGCCGAAGACCCGGTCGAAATCACGCAGGCCGGGCTGCGGCAGGTGCAGATCAATCCGCGCATCGACTGGACCTTTGCCAAGGCGCTGCGCGCCTTCGTGCGCGCCGACCCGGACGTGATCATGGTCGGCGAAATCCGCGACGAGGAAACCGCGAAGACCGCCATCGAGGCCTCACTGACCGGCCACCTCGTGCTGTCGACCCTGCACACCAACAGCGCGCCCGAAACCGTGACCCGACTGCTCGACATGGGCATGGACCCGTTCAACTTCGCAGACTCTCTGCTGGCCGTTCTTGCACAACGGCTGGTGCGCCGCCTGTGCAAGCAATGCACCAGCAGCAAGCCTGCAAGCCCGGAGATCGTCGACGAACTTCTGGACGACTACATGCACGCCTTCGGCGCGCAGCAGCACGATGCGGCCCAGCGCCAGGCGGTGCGAAGCGACTGGGTGCAGCGATACGGCCGCGACGGACACCTGCACACCTACACCAGCACCGGCTGCAAGCATTGCGGCGACACCGGCTTCAAGGGGCGCGTGGGCATTCACGAGCTGATGACCATGTCGAAGACGCTGCGCCGCCTGGTGCAGACCGGCGCACGCGCGGAAGAGCTTCAGCAGGCGGCCCTGCAGGAAGGCATGCGCACGCTGCGGCAGGACGGCATCGAGAAGGTGCTGGCCGGGCACACCACCATCGAGGAAGTGCGCGCCACCAGCAACGTGTAAGAGCGGTAAGGGCGAGCCCGCGAACGCAGAGCCGCTACAGCTGGCTCTGCGGAATGAACGGCGCGATCAATCGCAGCTTGAAGCGCTGCCACGCCGAGGTTTCGGGCGGCACGTCGTAGGCCGTTTCCTTGCCGTCCTCGTCTTCTTCGACCCACTCGACGTTCCGGCCGGTGGCGTCGAGCCGCAAGCGATAGGAGCTGCCCGCATCCGCGAAGCTCAGCAGCTGCCGCGCCATCTCGGGGCTGTCGATGATCACGCCCAGTTCGGTGTTGAGCCGGGCCGAGCGGGGGTCGAGGTTCATCGAGCCGAGGAACACCTGCTTCTGGTCGACGATGCCGTTCTTCATGTGCAACGCGCCCGTGCGGTGGCCGAAGATGCCGTACTTGCCGCGCTTCACGCTCAGCGTGGGGCTCAGCTCGTAGATGGTCACGCCGGACTTGAGCAGTTCGTGGATGTGCGGCCAGTAGCCCACGTACACCCATGGCTCGTCGGTGGACGCAAGCGAGTTGGTGACCAGCGACACGCTGATGCCCTCGGCCTGCGCCCGCGCCAGGTTGGCCACGGCCGCATCGGACGGAACGAAATACGGCGACACCATCTTGATGCTGGAGCGCGAAGTCTCGAACCAGCGGATGACGCCTTCGGTCACCGTGCCCTTGATGGAGTTCTCGCGCTCGTTCAGGCCCTCGGTCTTGGTGAGCGGATCGAACAGCACGCGCGCATTGGCCCACAGTAGCGGGCTCAACTGGTGCTCGGCCAGCTCGAAAGGCAGGTTCAGCATGGGCACCATGTCGAGCGGCACGACGGAAGGCTCGTTTGCGCTGGCGTTGAGGATCTTGCCGTCCAGCGGGATTCGGAACGCCTCGGGCGGCTTTGCCGTGGCGGTGAGCGCTTCGAAGTTCTGCTGCAGTTGCGCGGGTGTCAGCGTGCTGCGGGCGATCTGGCCCACGGGGTAGACAACTTCGCTGTTCCAGTAGTGGTCGAACTCGTTCGACAGTTCGCGCACCACCGGGCCGGCCGCGAAGACGTCCATGTCGACGAAGTTGCTGCCGGCGGCATTCATCACGTATTCGTCTGCCATGTTGCGACCGCCCGCCACTGCCGCGGCGTTGTCGGCCACGAACAGCTTGTTGTGCATGCGCCGGTTGATGCGGTCGAAGTCCAGGCCCGAGCTGATGAAGCGCGTCACGTCGCTGCCGCGCCCGCCCGGAAACGGGTTGAACAGGCGCACCTGCACGTTCGGATAGCTGGCGAGCGCCAGCAGCAGATCGTCTTCGCCGGTGGTGTAGAGGTCGTCGACCAGCAGCCGCACGCGCACTCCGCGCAGCGCGGCGTCGCGTAGCTCGCGCATCAGGGCGCGGCCCGTGTTGTCCGCGGCCAGCAGGTAGTACTGCACGTCGAGGCTGCGCGTGGCGAGCTTCGCCATTGCGATGCGGGTGGCGAAGGAAGTGGGGCCATAGGGCAGGAGCTGGAAGCCCGAGCGGGTATCTGGGGGCAGCACCTTCTGCGTGATCGCGCTCAACGGCGTGGCCGAGAAATCTGCGATGGCGTTGACGGGCTGTTCCGGCACCCGGGGCGGCAGGCTGGAGCACGCGCTCATCAGCATCGAGAAGGCAAGCGCCAGTGCGGCAGGCAGCGCACGCCAGCATGCAGTGATCATTTTTCTACTCCCGGCTCGGTTGGCACATCACATCCCGTGCGAATGATCCGGCTGGGAGTATGACGCGCTCAACCTGACGCCGAGCCTTGCCGGAGCCGAATCTACCAGTTCTCGGGGATGGCTCTTCTGCAAACAAAAAGACACACTCGCCCGCGTTTTGTCTTATTCGTTTTTGCAAGGGAAGAACCATGCTCACTCGACTCCAGCTCTCGCGCCGGTACTTGCCGGCCGTGGCCCTGCTCACCATGGGAAGCGCTCACGCAGCGGGCTACGTGGCCGGTGACGCCGGCAACCCCGGCCCCAACCAGCCGGGCTGGACGAGCAGCAGCGGCGGTGGCGCAGCCACGGTCTCCGGAGATGGCGCCACCGCGATCGGAGCGGGCGGCGACGGCAGCAACGGAACCGCCGGCGGAACCGGCGGCACAGGTGGAGCAGGCGCCAGCGCAAACGCGAACGGCGCGACGGCCATTGGCGGCGGCGGCACCGCCGGGCAGGGGTTCGCGGGCGGCACGGGCGGCAACGGCGGCAGCGGTGCACAAGCTTCTGCCAGCGGCGCCATCGCCGTCGGATCGGGAGGCCAGGGCACGGACGGCTGCTGCGGCTTCAGCGGCCAGGCGGGCGGCGGCGGCGCGCAGGCATCGGGCGTCTCGGCGGTCGCCATCGGCAGTGCCTCGGGCGCCAGCCAGGGCGCCGTGGCATCGGGCAACGGCAGCACCGCCATTGGCGGCGCCTACAACGGGTCATCCGGTGCGTCGGCGATGGCCACCGGCAGCGTGGCCGTCGGCACGGGCAGCCAGGTTGCCAGTGGCGCGACCAATAGCGCAGCCATCGGCGCCAACTCGGTCGCCACCGCGGCAAACACCGTTTCATTCGGCTCGGCGGGCCAGACGCGCACCCTCGTCAACGTCAACGCCGGCGCGGTGAACGCCACGAGCACCGATGCCGTCAATGGCAGCCAGCTCTACACCGTGCAGCAGACCGCCTCGACTGCGCAGTCCCTCGCGCAGAACTCGGCGCAGTACGGCGCGGGCGGCACATCGCTGCAACTCAACGCCAACGGCGGCGCCGGCACCACCATCAGCAACGTGAGCGCGGGTCAGGCGACCACCGATGCAGCCAACGTCGGCCAGGTGCAGCAGGCACAACAGACCGCCATCACCACGGCCAACAACTTCACCGTGCAGCAGGTGACGGCGCTGCAGACGCTGATGAACCAGGCCCTGGCCAGCGGCGTGTGCGCGGTGGGCGCTGGCGGTGCCGTGGCCTGCGGCCCCGGCGCCAGTTCCAGCGGCGCGGGCAGCACATCGATGGGCACCAACGCACAGGCCAACGGCGAGAACACCGTGGCCATCGGCAACGGGGCGCAAACCAGCAATGCGGGCTCGGTCGCCATCGGTGCCGGCGCCAAGGCGCTGGCCGACCCAACCACCGCGGTAGGCAACAACGCCATCGCCACCGGCAACAACGCCGTGGCGCTGGGCGCCAACACATTGGCCTCGGGCAGCAACGCGGTCGCACTGGGCCAGGGCTCCGTGGCGGAGCGCGACAACACCGTGTCGGTGGGCAATGCCGCCACCGGTCAGTTGCGCGGCATCACGAATGTCGCACCGGGGGTGCTGGGCACTGACGCAGTCAACGTCAATCAGCTGCAGCAGGCGGTGAGCAACGCGACCAGCCAGGCCAATGCATTTGCTGCGCAGGGCGTGGCCGCTGCGCTGGCCATGCCGTCGATGCCTACGCTGCCGGTGGGCAAGAAATGGATGGGCGCGGCTGTGGGCAACTATGCAGGTGCGTCGGCTGTCGGCTTTGCGTTTGGCTATCAGGTCAATGACAACCTGAATCTGGGGGTGGGGGTTTCGACTGCTACGAGCAGTGGGAGCAATAACAGGGTTGCGGCTCGGGTGCAGGCGGGGTATGCGTGGTGAGAGGTGTGGAAAGAAGGACCCACAACAATCCGGCTGCGTGAGCCATATCCCTTTCGAATTCACAAAGTGGGCTACTAAGCGCTCGCCATCAATCGCAGGTTCTGCACGGCCGCGCCTGCGGCACCTTTGCCCAGATTGTCGAGAACCGCGCTCAAGACGATCTGACCTGTGCGTTCATTGAATGCAACGGCCAGACTCATGTCGTTCGAGCCGTTGTGGACTTGCGGGTCCAGTCCGGTCATCGGCACAGCAGACGACATCGGCAGCACGCGCACATGCGCCGCATCGCGGTATCGTTCCGCAAGGCATTCGTGGATGCGCACGCCCGAAGCATCAGAGGGAAGCATCCGCGCGTGCAATCCGATGGTGAGCACGATGCCCTGCCGGTAGCTGCCATAGGCCGGCACGAAGATGGGCCGCTGCGCCAAGCCGCCATAGGCCTCGATTTCCGCCACGTGCTTGTGCTCGAGTGCAAGGCCATAGACCTTCAGCGAATGCGCCCCTGCGCCGCCAGCTGCGGCCTCGTGCGCTTCCGCCCCCGCCCTGCCCTGACCAGAATAGCCTGAGACGGCATGGATGACCAGCGGATAGTCGGTGGGCAACAAGTCCGCATCCGTCAACGGTCGCAGCAGGGCGACCGCGGCGGTGGGATAGCAGCCCGGATTCGTGACCCGCAGTGCCGAGGCGATACGTTCGCCTTGCCGTGCATCGAGCTCCGGCAGGCCGTAGACCCAACCCGGACTGGTACGGTGGGCCGAGCTGGCGTCGATGACGCGCACGGCAGGGCTCTCGATCATCGCCACCGCGTCGCGCGCCGCGGCATCGGGCAGGCAAAGGATTGCGATGTCGCACTCGTTGAGAGCGGCCCGGCGGGCAGCCGCATCCTTGCGCAGGCTTGTCGGCAATGTGCGGATGCGAAATTCCCCGCCCCGCAGGCGGTTCTGCAGGTCAAGGCCAGTGGTGCCCTGATCGCCGTCGATGAAGATATTGAGGTCCATGGAGCGCAATCGTAGGGATACGACCTCGATGGCTCCAGCTAAATATATGGAACCCCAGATTAAGAAAAGTTAAATTAGCCGTATGCGGGAACTGAGCCTTGACCATCTGCGCACCCTGGTCGCCATCGCCGACCTCGGGTCTTTGGCCAATGCTGCGCGCGCCCTTCACCTGGCGGCACCCACCGTCACCGTTCAGATCGCGGAACTGGAGTCGCGCCTGGGTGGCCAGTTGCTCGTTCGCGGGCGGGGGCCCGCGCAAGCGACTGCCTTGGGAGAGCGCTTCATCGCGCGTGCCCGCAGGCTGCTGGCAGACGCGGACGACGCAGTGGAGGACGTTCGACGTCAGCTCGCCGGCCAAACGGGCCGCGTGCGGGTGGGAGCCTCGACGGGCGCCATTGCGCACCTGCTGCCGCCCGCGCTCGAACGTCTTGCCCGGAACCATCCCGGCATCGACGTGAACGTGCAGGTGCTGACCTCCAACGACAGCATGGCCCGGCTCGCCGCAGGCAGCCTCGACCTGGCAGTCGTGGCGCTGCCGCAGGCGCCTGTGCGTGGTGTTCATGTCACTCCGCTACGGCGCGAGTCTGTCGTCGCCTTTCTGCCGGCGGACTGGAAAGCACCCAAGCGGCTTACCCCGCAGTGGCTGGCCCAGCGACCGCTGATCATGAACGACTCTTCCACACGTCTCTACCGGCTGACCGCGGAATGGTTCTCTGCGGCTGGCGTCCATTGCCGGCCGCGCATCGAGCTCAACTACAACGATGCGATCAGGACACTGGTCGCCGCCGGCTACGGAGCGGCCTTGCTGCCGGAGGAATCGCACGAGCCCGCGCGTGATCCTCGCATCGCGGTCCGCTCGCTTAGCCCGGCTCTATGGCGGCAGCTCGGTCTCGCGGTCAGCGACCGGGGCGCCAGCGGACCGACACGTTTCGTCCTGGAGGCGTTGCTGCCAGAGAAGGATTCGGCTGCTTGAGTCGGCACCGGGCCCTGGCCCGCGGTTGCTCAGACCCCTTCGATGATCCGTAGATCCCGTTCGGCGCCGTCGCCCAACGCGGCAAGCGCGGCTTGGTAGTCAGGGCTGTCATGTGCGGATGTAGCTTGCTCGAGGCTGTCGAACTCGATCAACACAGTGCGTTCGGACAGACCGAACTCGTAGACCTTGGCTGGCAGGCCACGCGCCAGAAAGCGCCCACCGCCAGCAGTGATCGCCGGGCCGGCCAGTTTTGCGTAGGCCGCAAGTTTGTCGGCGTCCTTGATGGCACGGTACGCACTGACCCAATAGGCTTTTGCCATGGTGACTTCTCTCTTGTTGCTAGATGAACAATATAGCTTCCGTTGCCCATGACCTTGCCGAGGCATGGCCGAGAAGGCCGTGCTAGGTCGGCTCGACTACCGCTGCTGTTGCGTCCACCGCCACCGTCGGCCGTGCGTAACGCCACGCGATCAGCGCGCCAATTCCCAGGAACACCGCGGCAATGAAAAAAGGCGCGCCTGGCAAATGCACCGGTGCGTCCGCCCCGATGAAATAACCGAAGCTGCCGGCGAACGTCGCCGGTCCGACGATACCTGCCACTGACACCAGGCTCGTCAACGCGCCCTGAACGCGACCCTGCTCACTCGCGTCGACCTGCCTGGTGAGCAGCGTCTGTGCCGCCGGTCCGGCGACCGTCAACAACGTGCCGAACGGCAGCGCAGCCACAAGGACCCAGCCGACATCGGCGAAGCCGTAGATGACGAAGCCGAGCACGCCGCAACCCAGCCCGAACAACAGGGTGCGGTGCTCGCCGAAGCGCTTCACGCCCGGCCCGATCAACAGCACGTTGACCAGCACACTGAGCACGCCTACCAGTCCGAGCACCCAACCCACCGCGCCTTCCTTCCAGCGGTATTGATAGTCGGCGAACAGCACGAACACGCTGGGATAGACATACTGCGCGAGGTTGACAAGGAAGATCACCGCCGCCAGCCCGAACACCTGCGGGTAGCGCTTCAACAGCACCAGCGATCCGATCGGATTGGCATGCGACCAGTCAAACTTCCGGCTGCGCCGTTCCGAGGGCAGCGACTCCGGCAACACGAACCATCCGTAGCAGAAGTTGAGCATGGTCAGGCCGGCCGCGAACCAGAACGGCAAGCGTGAATCGATGTGGCTCAGTTGCCCGCCGAGCACCGGCCCGAGCACCAGGCCCACACCGAACGCCGCGCCCACTATGCCGTAGCTCTTGGCGCGCTCCTCCGGCGACGTCACATCGGCGATGTAGGCATTGGCTGCAGTAAGGCTGGCCGAGAACACGCCGGACACCACCCGGCCAATGAACAGCCACGGCAAGCTGTTGGCCAGGGCCATGAACACAAAGTCCACGGCCAGCCCCAGGCACGACAGCAGGATCACAGGTCGCCGCCCGAAGCGATCGGACAAGGCGCCCTGAATCGGCGAGCAGATGAACTGAATAGCTGCAAACGCCGTGCCGAACACTGCGATCCAATACGCCGCTGTTGCAGTACTGCCGCCAGCGAGGCGCTCCACCAGATGCGGCAGACCAGGAAGAATCAACCCGAACGCGAGGAAGTCGATCAGCACGGTCACGAATATGAAAGCGAGCGCGGCGCGGCGGGCGCGGGGCGCTTGAAGGGTCGAGCTCATCGCGAGTTCAACCGCTGCGGCTCAGGTACTTGCTCATCCGGGGGCGCGCCTCGCGGATGCCGCCAAGCCGGCCGAGCAGGCCATCGAATAAGCCGACCATCAGTGCAATGCACTTTCTCAAACGATCGCGCTCGAAGATCAGCATGGGCAGGATCTGCTTCAGCGTGTAGACGTTGATGAACAGAATCGCGGGAAAGGCGCGCACATGCGCCAGCGAGAGGTCGAGGGCATTGCGCGCAATGTAATAGCGGCGCACGGCCGAATAGTTGATGACGTAGATCTTCCAGCCGAACAGCGACTTCGCCTGGAGATCGCCGATCTGGTGCCGAAGCACGACGTGCGGATTCAGATAGATCGGTACGTCGCAGTGCAGCGCGCGCATGCAGTAGTCGGTGTCGACGTGGTCGATCACGTAGCGCTCGTCGAAGCGACCTATCCTGGCCCAGGCCGCGCGCGAAATCAAAGAACCAGAAGAGATCAGGAAGGCGCAGCGAACCAGCGGTTCGGTGAAAGGCTTTCGCAGGTCGAACTGATAGACACGCTTGCCCTCGAGGCCGAATTGCGGAATCAGCGCGTCCAGGTTCGTGTCGTGGACGAGCGGGCCGATCAGGAAGGCAGCGCCCTCTTCGCTCTCGCCGGCATCTCCTGTGCCGCGATCGTGTTTCCTGTCTCGTGCTGCCACTGCGGCCTGGCACATGGCGTCGAAGTAGCCGGGCGGGAGCTCCGAATCCTGGTCGAGCAGAAAGAAGAGTTCAACGCCCCGCGCTTCGAGTTCGACGATGCCGCAGTTGAAGGCACCCGCGATGCCGCCACGGTTGCCGTTGTGCAGCACGGGGATCTCCGCGTCGATGAGCGCGCGATGCCAGTCGCCCACTTCTGGCGTGTTGTCGACCACACAAAGGCGCGGGCACGACTGCGCGAGTGAATGGAGGTTCGTCAGTTGCCCGTCGGTGGGGAAATAGGTGACGACAACGGCACCGAACGAAAAGGACATCGCGATCTATCCAGAGTGACAGGCGTTCGGAGTGTGGGCCCGAACCGATGACAATTTCAAGCGTTGTTACGGGCGCGGGTCGATATGCCGCTCTGGCGGTTGGTTTTGCGCAAAAGCGATGCGTGATCGAGCTGACCGAAGTACTAATCTGGTGCGTTGAATAGCGAGGTGAGGCTGCAAGAGTTCTTGTCTGCGTTCATAACAAAGTATGAATGCGGCTTCTAGGTCCGCTTGTGGCCCGAGAGCAGACTACTCCGCTGGCTCAAAGGGACCAAACTCCCGGTGGACTTCGCCAGCGCGAATATCACGAGCCCATGTGTCGAACATTTCTTCGCCGACACCGCGTGCAAAGAACGTGACCGATGGGAATGCCAGCGAGACTTCTCGAAGCATTGCTATCAACGGTTCCGCATAGATGGAGTTGTAGCCCGGGCGATCAAGCCCTTTGCCTTCGGCAGACGCCCGCAGGTCTTTGAGCACATCCAGCGACCAACCATTGCCGACAACAAAGCTCTCGGCCGCTTCGGCGATCAGTTGAGGCGTAAGGCTTCCAGACGCGTAGTCAGCATCGTCCCATTGCAGTTCCAAGCGGGTGTAGTAGCTCATGGTTTTTTTCTCTCTAGTCAAAAAAGATCCCCAGAAAAGGGGGCTCATAGATATCCGTTCTTAGCCGACTGTAGCCAGTCACACCGCCGTCGCGAAGGGCGCGTTGCTGCCGCTCCCGATGCCCCGGTTCTCCGCGAAGAACCGATCGCTCAACCGGCCATCGTCCGCGAACTGAAAGGGGCGTTGACCTATGAGCCTGGTGCCTCTCTGGCGCGAGGCCGAAGGAACCGGCGTGCTTCTGCGTCGATCTGTGCCACGGCGCCACGAATGCGGCTTGCCGACATTTGCGACGAAGCGCCGGGCAACTATTGCTGCGCGCGTGCAACGCTTCTGTTGCCGGATCGCTATAGCGGTGTTAGCCTCCGACCCCCAAAGATTAACCATCGCGCTGCGGCCAACAGCCAGCCGCACGAGAGACCCATGAAGCAGTTCCTGACCACGCCAGACGCATTGATGACCCGCACCGTTGCGGCGGCTTCGCTGCGCCCTTTTGGCACCGAATTGCTTTCCTAGAGCCCTTCCACCTGGAGGCTCGGCCTCCTGAGTTTCACAAGACCCGGTAGGCCTCAAGCCACCGGGTTTTTTGTTTTCTGCTTACCCAGTTGGAGATTTGGACATGAGCCCCGAACGAGAACTTACTTTCGCCGCGCGCGCTGCCAGCGCGGTGCTGTGCTTCAACTCCGCGGAGTGGTTCGTGTAGAGCCTCCAGGCCCTCGTGCGCCTGGAGGTCCATCCTTCAGGCAAGAAGAAAAGCCTGTCGGGTGGTCCACCCAGCAGGCTTTTTTTTCGCCCGCATGGCGGGCACCGCGAGTTTGGTGCGCGCGCACCGACAACCCGCCGACCGTTTCGCCTGGCCAGCGAATCGGATCGGTTTTTTACTCTCAAACTGGAGAAAACCATGATGAACAAGGTTCATGTGAATGTCGGAACCATCGGTCACGTCGACCATGGCAAGACGACGCTGACGGCTGCTCTTACCTTCGTGCAGGCCGCGCGCATTGGCGGCCGTGCGCTGTCCTATGGGCAGATCGACAACGCGAAGGAAGAGCGCGAACGCGGCATCACGATCAATACCTCGCACGTCGAGTACGAGTCGGACAGCCGTCATTACGCACACATCGACTGCCCCGGACATGCCGACTACATCAAGAACATGATCACCGGCGCCTCGCAGATGGACGGCGCGATCCTGCTGGTGGACGGCACCGAGGGCGCCGCACGGCAGACCATCGAGCATGTGCTGCTGGCGCGCCAGGTGAACGTCGGCCACATGGTGGTGTTCGTGAACAAGATGGACCTCATTGCGGAAAGTGACCGCGCGGACATCGAGCAGCTGATCGAAATGGAAATCGGCGCGCTGCTGGCTGCGCACGGATACCGCGATGCCCGCTTCGTCTTCGGCAGTGCGCTGAAGGCCTTGGCCGCCGCCGAGCGCGGCGACCTCGAAGGCGCCGACGTGCAATGCATCGTCGAGCTCGTGAACGCGTTGGACTCGTGCATTCCTGATCCGGTGCGCGACTACAGCGCGCCGTTCATGATGCCTGTCGAAGGCGTGCACACCATCACGGGCCGCGGCACCGTGGTCAGCGGCCGGGTCGAGCGCGGTGTGATCCGCGTCGGTGACAGCCTGGAGATCGTCGGGCTCAGTTCGGACGGCGACGAACAGGTGATCGTGACCGGCGTGCAGTCCTTCCACAAGGACGTCGCCGAGGCGCGAGCCGGCATGAACGTCGGCCTGCTGCTGCGAGGGGTCAAGCGCGACGATGTCGTGCGAGGCCAGGTTGTCGTGAAGCCCGGTGCGCTGAAGCCGTACCGGACGGGGCGTGCACAGATCTTCGTCCTCAGCAAGGACGAAGGTGGTCGCCATACCCCGTTCGGCTCAGGCTATCAGCCGCAGTTCTTCTTCGGCACGACCGACGTGACGGGTGTCATTCGCGTCGACACCGAAACCGGTCTGGTCGAGCCGGGCGCACAGGCGCAGATCAGCTTCGAGCTGAACAAGCCCGTGGCCATCGAGAACGGCATGCGGTTCGCAATGCGCGAAGGCGGCAAGACCGTCGGCGCAGGCATCGTGACCGAGGTGCTCGGCTGAAGGGCTTATGCCGCACTTGCCCCTGTCGTCTGCTTGTCAGGCGGCAGGGGCTTTTTTGACCTAAACACCACCGAGTTGCTCGGCAAGCCCGACGATGATGCCCTCTGGCCCGCGAAGATAGGCAAGCCGGTACGACTCCCCGTACTGCATCTGGCCAATGAGTTCTGCACCATGGGCCTGCATTCGCGCAACGACAGCATCGATGCCGTCGACGGCAAACATGATGCGACGAAGACCCAAAGTGTTCACTGGCGCATCCACAGGCCCGAACCGAACCGCATTCGGCGTGTGGAATTTGTCCAGTTCAATTCCCTGCCCATCGGGAGTCCGCAGCATCGCGAGAGTGGCTCTGACGTCTCCAAGCCCGATGAGGCTCCCGACAGAAGGCCCTTCAACCGTGGTTTGGCCCTCGAGCTCGAGGCCCAACTCTACAAAGAACGCCTTCACCGCTTCGAGATCGTCGACAACGATCAGGATGTTGTCCATTCGCTTGACTGTCATGTACTTCGGTTCCTCTTTCAACGGTGTCGCGTATTTGGGGGAATTGGCGTCCAGGTCGAGCCAGGAGGATGACCTTACCGAGGAAACAGCCTACCCGGGAGTTGCCCTTGGCGACTGGCTGCTTCCGACCGGATTCCGCCTATAGCCCAGCGCACGCATGACTCACGACTGGAGATGTTTCGTTCGAGCCTACCTGCGGTTCTGCTTCCAGATCAACGCGGAAGATGCAGGAGTACGGCGGCCACAGGTTGTCTCTCTGACTTGAGCACTGCAGCATCGCCTTCTTGCTCGACGAATCCTCAGGGGCTGCAGTACAGGCATAGCCTTGCAGAGCCAACTTCTGAGCCAACTTTGAAGGCGGCTCGCCCTTGGATGCTGTCAAGACGGCGTCAAGCTTTTGACTTTCCCTCACTTCGATGGGAGCACATCCGCTTGTCATCAATAGCGCCGCGGAAAGAACTAGTGCCCGTCGAGCTATCGAGCCGGACTTCTGCATATTTGCTGCTGGCATGGTCTGAAGTTTGCTGCTTGGTAGAACCCCTGGGTCACACCTACCGGCACTCACACGAGTTGCTTCTCACCCCCGCACAGCACCGCCTCCCCGCGAACCTTCAGCCAATACTCGTCCCGAACGTCATCGTCTATGACGGGCCGAATGTGCGTCGCATACAGGGCGTCCTTCCCATCTCGTCGAGGCCCTGAAATCCAATAGTGCTCACCGGTTTCAACGTCGAAATAGTTCGACTTGAAGCCGCTTCCCTTCAGGCTGCGAAAGGCCTTTCCTCCGTAGTACAAGGTTGCCCCCGACTTGGAACTGGTGACTCGACCGATGCGGGCCGGTCCTGTCAGGCCGCCCGACTTCGCTTCGATATACATGATTCGGCTCTTCATCAGGTCGTACTTCCGTTGTGAAGAAGTGGAAAAGAAACCCGACGCCACGACTTCGTTGTACTCAAACCGCCATTGTGGGCTGAAGAAAAGTTATTTCCGCAAATCGAGACTTCCTAGTGCATTTGCTTTTCCGCACCGCGCCGCTCTTCTCTAAAGTGAATGCCCCCGCAACCAAACACCCGCTATGCGGGCAAGGAAGACAGCACCAACAGCAATCCAAATAAGCAAACCGCATCGCCTCACGGCGGGCCATCGACGCACCCGCGCACCGATGCAAACGTGAGGCACAAAAGGCGACGGCCAGGGTGCGGTAACACCCCAGCCGTCTAACCAAGTGACGTGCAAAACCTTAGAAGGACACACACCAAATGGCTAAACGAATTATGGCCCGGCCTCACACGCCGGCATCTCCCGACGCGACCGCTACCGAGAGCGGACCGGGTCCCTCGGATCGTCTGGAAAACAAGCTGGAGCAGTTGCAATCGCTGCTCTGGTGCCTGCATGGAGACGGCCGATGGGGCGAGCAGAAAGACTCGGAGCATCTGAACAACGTGCTCTGGCTCGCGGCGGAGTTGGCTCGAGAGGCAGCGGCGTTGTTTCAGGAGAGCCCGCGCTGTTGAGGCGAAGCCGCGCCACTGGCGCGGCCTCCCCCCTCCAACTACGCCGCAGTCGGGTTCATGGCGGCAAAGGTAGCGTCGTAGCGGCCATCCCGCTCGGCCCAACGCCGTGCCCTGTCGCGCTCGACCAGCACTTCGCCCCGGGGGTGGTCCTGCGACTCCAGCAGCTGCATAACCTCCGCCACGTACGCGGCAAGCGGCATGGCGCGCGGGTCGGATGCCTGGCTGTCGCCCGTGAGTTCCGTCTGCACATAGGGCGGCGCCAGTTCAAGCACTTCGACCGGAACGTTGCGCAGCTGATGGCGCAGCGATTGAAGCCAGGAGTGCACGAATGCCTTGCTGGCGCAATAGGTCGGAAAATCGGCCCGAGGCACGAAGGCAAGGTTGGAGCTGGTCACCATGATTGCCGCGTCTGGCTGCCTTTTCAGCAGCGGCAGGAGCGCCGCCGTCACACGCAGCACGCCCATTATGTTCGTCTCCACGATGGCCTGGGCGGCAGAAACATCCCAGCCGTCTGCGGCCATGTTCTCCGCCCGCGAGATGCCGGCGTTGGCGACGAGCACATTGAGTTCGGGAAAGCGCGCACGAACGTCTTCGGCGAGACGAGGCAACGAAGCCGGGTCATCGAGATCGAGCGGCATCCCGATCATGCCCGGCCGGCTCGCCGTGATTTCATCGAGCAGGGCCTGCCGTCGCCCCGAGACGATGACGCGATTGCCGCGGTCGTAAAAAGCTTCGGCGAGCGCACGGCCGATGCCGCTGGTTCCACCGGTGATGAGGATTGTGTTGCCGGTCATTTTCATGATTCGCTACTCCTTGTTGTGTTGAGGTCGTATGCAGGTGACGTGACAGCGCATTCGCCTCGTCCTTGAAAGGATCGGCGATGCGGCTTGTGAAAGGAAAAGATGGACGAGTCCAGCGCCAGTCGACCGAAGATCAGTGCGACAAGCGTGGCAACGGGGTCAGGATGAGGGAAGTGATGTCATGCCAAAGGCTCCTTTACTGCGTCGAAACACTCCCTGCTGGGATCCTCTCGACAAAGGACGCGTTGGATGACGGTAACGCCTACGACAGTGCCGTGGAGGCGACTGCGGGGGCGACTATAAGCGTGGCGCTGCGCTGTCGTCAATGCTTCATCAGTGCCGGCCTTTGACCGCCACTCCGGTAGTTACACCCCGCCGATCACAAAGAACAATTTCGCCATCGTAAATTCGCCGGAGACTGGCCACTTGAAGGCGGAGAGCCGTCGCGTAATGCGCTCGTCCTGCATGCCGTTGACCGTGAACGCCACCTGCTCCACCTTCCCCTTGACGATCAGGACAACCAGCTTCGCCCATTGCAGTTCCTTTGTCGGGGAGGTGTTCCGCAACTCCGCCGCGATCAACTGCTCGATCTGCTTCTGGGTGGCCTCATTGATCGACACACCCCGCTGCCCCCACTCGGACAAGAAAATCCGGCGCCGAGTGCCATTGATCTCCCATGCATCCTTTCTGACATGGGAGTCGGAATGATCGAAGAGCTCCGCGTAGATCGGGTGCAACGTCGTAAGACAGAAGTTCTGCAGCGAGTCTTTGAACGCGTCCTCGGCGCTGCTCCCTATGCCTGCGACGAAATCATCGAGCCGACGTCCATCCTTGAACGTGATGGAAACCCGGGATTCGACCGAGTACAACTTGCTGGAGGAAAACTCCTTTGCCTCATGGATCTCACCGTCGAGAAGTACCCCTTGCGCGGGGAAGAAAAGCCCATTCGGCTTCTTCTCGAATTTCGTGAAGTTGTGGGCCTTGAGCCAGAGTTCGAAATAGGAGTTGACGTACTCGCGCCCCTGTCCTGCGTGTGCCACGCTGCTCAATAACACGATGAGGGTTGCGAGAAGACGGATCACAGGGTGCATTGAATTACCCTTTCCCCTGAAGCTTTGGTTAGCAAATTCTGGCCAGGTCGCAACGCCCTCCTCCAGAGAGGTGAGAGGTGGCACCACCTGGCCAAGGCTGAGCACAAGCTCAAAGCGGCCTCCTCAACCCGGAATGTTCGGCTCGACCAACTGGGCCAGTGCGACAAGCGACTCCTGCCAGCCCAGGTAGCACATCTCGACAGGAATCACATCGGGGATGCCCTCCTGCACGACGGACATTTCAGTGCCGCAGGACACTGGAGTCAGCGTCACGGTGGTCTTCATGGTGCCAGGCAGATTGGGGTCGTCGAAAGTGGCGTCGTATGCAATGCGCTGGCCGGGGACGAGCTCCAGATACTTCCCGCCGAACGAGTGGCTGTGGCCCGTACCAAAGGCGGTGAACGACATGCGCCAGGCGCCCCCGACCACGGGCTCCATGCTGTGGACTTTTCCGGTGAATCCGAATGGTGGCAGCCAGCGCTCGAAAGCACCGGGCTCCACGAAGGCACGGTAGAGCCGGTCCGGCGGAGTGCGCAGCACGCGGTGCAGACGGACAGTGTTGGTAGCCATGATTGTGTTCTCCTGAAGTGAAGAGGATGAGCCTTGTTTCGAGGCTCACGGAAAGGAACGGCCCTGGTCGGCAGGCGTCTTTGCAATGAACGCCTGCTTGTCGTTGCGGTTGAATCCGGCCGACTCGTAGAACTGGAAGGTCGCTTCATCCTTCCTGCCGGTCATCAGCATGACCTTGTAGCAGCCTTGCGACCACGCAAAGGACAAGGCCTCTGCAAGCACCGCCTTGCCATGTCCCTGCTTGCGATGGTCGGCGTGGGTTACGACGTTCTCGATCACGCCATAGGGCCTGCAGCCGCGGGTGAGATTCGGGACGACGGTGAGGGCGCAGCTTGCGATGAGCTTGCCGCCCACATAACCGCCGAAGTATTTGTAGCGAGGGTTGCCCAGCAGTTCCTGCCAGACGGCCTCGACAGTTGCGGCGTCGGGCAAGGGGTCATCGGCGTCGTGAAGATACTTGTACAAGGCCAGAAGGTCCTTGAGTTCTGAAGCGCCAACTTGATGAACTTCCATGCATCCTTCCTTTGTCGAGGCCTTTGGAATCTGCGCCTCTATCTCCTTGATCACGGCCTCTTTCTCCCGGTTGTAGACCTGGGGGTTGGCCGGGTCTACCGCATGGGCGCGATCCTTCGCTTCTTCGTACCTTCTGCGCAGATCCGGGCGGCGGCTGAGTATGTCGATGAAGGCCAGCGAATCCTTGTGAACAGGATCGCCGCGATGGCAGATGTGGATGTTGATGTTGAAGCGCCGCCCTTCATGTAAGACGGAGGCGCAGACATACGGCTTCTCATCCCTGTCGACCCAGACCGGCCGACGGTGAAAGCCGATGCGCTCGAACGCCCTCTGCTCTTCCCGAAGGTCATCGCGGGAGGTGATCGCCGTGATGTCGATCATCGGCTTGCCACGCAGTCCGACCACCGCTGTGCTTCCGATGTGCACGAGTTCCACGCTGGCCAGATGCATGCACACGTACTCCTTCACCCCGGCGAAGACTCGGGCGTATGCAAGGTCATACGGAACGATATTCCGGTGCTCAAGGCCTTCGTCGAATGCGTCGATCTTCATGGCTCGTTCCGATGATTACCGCGAGGACTCAGCTTTCGGCAAAGAACTGGCTGGGCGTCTGGTCGAATTGCTTGCGGAACATTGTGGCAAAGGCACTGGGGCTTTCGTAACCCAGCGCAAGGGCAACGTCGATGACTTTCTCGCCGGCCGCCAGCAGCTCCAGCGCTCGCAGCAGCCGGGCCTGCTGTCGCCATTGACCGAAGGTCATGCCGGTCTCGTTCACGAACAGGCGCTGGATGGTCTTCACGTTCACCGCAAGGCGCCGCGCCCAGTCGGCCATGGTGGAGGAGTCGTCCAGTCGTTGCTGCAGCAGTTCGCAGATCTGCAGCAGCCGCGGGTCGGACGGCATGTGCAGGTGCAGCGGCAGCACCGGCAAGGCACGCAGCTCGTCCAGAATCAAGCGCATGACGCGGCCATCGCGGGTGCCGGGCACGTAAGGCTGCTGCACCTCCATGGCGGCTCGGATGAGTTCGCGCAGCAGGGGCGATATGCCCACGGCCCGGGTCTCGCCCAGCAGTTTGGGGGCAGCATCGGTCGCCACCTGCAGGCTGCGCATGTGCACTTCTCCGATGCAGCGGATCTCGTGGGTCATGCCGGCCAGCATCCAGATGGCACGGGTGGGTGGCACCACCCAGCGGCCCGCCCGGGCCTGCACCACCATTACGCCGCGCACGGCATAGATCAACTGGTGCTTGGTGTGCGCATGCGGCTCTATGTACCAGCCGCTTGGGTAGTCCGTGGCCCGGCCGGTGACGGGCGTCGGCGCGTCGTCGATCTCCTTGAGCACCTGAGGCAGGGCCTTGGGCTTGCGAGATGAGTCCATGTCCTTTTCGCGAGGGTTTCTGGTGGATTGGCGCGAGACAGGCGCAGCGGTGCTTTCGATAATTCTCCCATGACAACCTCCGCAGCAGCATCCTTGGACGCCAGCGCCACGCCGACCGGCGCGGCCAGCGATCCGGCCTCTCTTTCTCAAAAATCCAAGCCGGCCTTCGGCATCCTCGCCGGTATCAGCAGCTCGCACATGATCAACGACATGATGCAGTCGCTGATCCTGGCGATGTATCCCATCCTGAAGGGCGAGTTCTCGTTGAGCTTTACGCAGATCGGGCTGATCACGCTGACCTATCAGCTGACCGCATCGCTGCTGCAGCCGCTGGTGGGTCTGTTCACCGACCGCCGGCCGCAACCGTATTCGCTGCCCTTCGGGATGATGTCCACGCTGATCGGCCTGATGCTGCTGGCCTTCGCACCCAGCTTCGGCTTCGTGCTGCTGGCCGCGGCATTCGTGGGCATCGGCTCGTCCATCTTCCATCCGGAGTCGTCGCGCATCGCGCGGCTGGCCTCGGGAGGGCAGCATGGCTTCGCGCAGTCGGTGTTCCAGGTGGGCGGCAATACCGGCACGGCCATCGGGCCGCTGCTGGCTGCTGCCGTCATCGTGCCCTTCGGCCAGCGCAGCGTGGCCTGGTTCGGGTTGGCGGCATTGCTGGGCATCGTCCTGCTGCTGCAGGTGAGCCGCTGGTATGCCGCGCACCATGTCGCCACGGCCGGCCGCAAGAAGCCGGCCGCCGCGGCGCCGTATCCGCCCAAGGTGGTGATGGGCGCCATCGCGGTGCTGCTGGTGCTGATCTTCTCCAAGTACTTCTACGTAGCGGGCATCAGCAGCTTCTATACGTTCTACCTGATGGAGCGCTTCGGCCTGACGGTGCAGAACGCGCAACTGCACCTGTTCTTCTTCCTCTTCGCCTCGGCGCTGGGCACGCTCCTCGGTGGGCCCGTTGGCGATCGCATCGGCCGCAAACCGGTGATCTGGGTGTCCATTCTTGGCGTAGCGCCGTTCGCACTCCTGTTGCCGCATGCCGATCTGTTCTGGACTACGGCGCTGACCGTCGTGATCGGACTCGTGCTGTCCTCGGCCTTCTCTGCGATCCTGGTCTATGCGCAGGAACTGATGCCGGGCAAGGTGGGCATGGTGTCGGGGCTGTTCTTCGGCTTCGCGTTCGGAATGGGCGGGCTGGGCGCCGCGGTGCTGGGCATCTTCGCGGACCACACCAGCATCGCCTTCGTCTACCAGACCATCGCCTACCTGCCGCTGCTGGGCGTGGTGGCGGCGCTACTGCCCAAGGGCACCCGGCGGGACTGAACGTTGGAAGAAGAGGACCGGCTTGCGCTGCTAGTCGATGAACCTTGCCACGATATCCTCGAATGACGGCAGGTCCATCGGTGTGTGGCCGCCCGGATAGCCCTTCACGCTCAGCTGCAGGCCCTTGTAGTTGCGACTGGCGATCTGGTCGTACATCGCGGTGATCACCGTTCCTCCGACGTTGCCGATGCCATATCCGAGCAGCAAGGTCACGGGGATGTCCCGCCCGCTGCTGCTCGCGTACATCTGGCTTTCGAGCGGATCGATCTGGTCGTGTGCGCCGTTGAAGGGCGCCTCGGAAGAGAAGAAATACTGGAAGGTGAATTGGCTCGCACCTTCCATGAAGAAGGCACATGCGACAAAGATGCCGCCGTTCGACAAGCCCGAGAGCATGCGCTTGGCCGGGTTGGCACGGTAGTTCGACTCGACGTACGGCACCAGCTGGCCGGTGAGGAAGTCGTGGTACGCCTTGGCACCCGGCATCAGATAGTCGGTGTTGCGGCGCGCGGTGCCGCCGATGCCAACGACGATCGCCTTCTTGCCCGCCGCCTCGAGGATGTCCGTGAAGTTCTTGAAGCGCGTCACGCTGTTGTTGTAGACAGCGTCGCCATCAGTGATGTAGATCGCGGGATAGGACGACGTTGCGCTGTCGTATCCGGCCGGCAGATAGAACTGGATGGGATAGGTCGCGCCCGTGGCATCCGACTTCATCGAGATGCTGACCACTCGGCCGCTCGAGGTGTTCGCGGGCGGCGGTGTGGTGACTACAGGAGCTACGGGCAATACCGCTGCGCCACCCCCTCCGCCTCCGCCTCCTCCGCCGCAGCCTGAAAGCTCCAGCAGCAGGGCACAACCTGCCGTGAACATGAGCCTGCGAAGAATCCCTCTTGTCTCCATGTCGCGTTCCTTGATGATGGTTTTAGTGGAAGCCAGACTGTCAACCGCGGTCGCCGACGGATCTTAGTGGCAGCATCGATTTGCTCAACGGAACGACCTGTACCTCTGTACCTATTCGGCGATCCACTTCCCCGTGACTTCATCGAGAACAGGCACTGGCTCGGAAAGCGGGCTGGCGGCGGCCGCATCAACCGCCGGTTCATGAACCACCGCCCATCCAAAGCTCGCTGACAGCGCACCCGTGTCACCATCCTGCGCGACGCCGAACATACCCGCCACAAATCGCAGCTCTTTCTTCGAGCCGTTCAGCAGATCGATGCAGCGCACGGGCGCGCTAGCCAGCGCCTGCGGCACCGCATGGATGCCAGGGCCTTCTGATGGCACGTCGTAACGCAGCCATCCCGTGCGCGCATTCGCGGCGTCGAAGTGCGCCTTCCAGTTGCCCAGGTACTTGTTTGGCCCAAGCGCCTTGGTTCTCCAATCGACGATCAGGTAGGGGAACAAGGTAACGATCCAGCCGGTCAGCTCAGAGGGACCCGAACCGCTCTGGTAGCGAAAGAAAGAGCGCCAGAAATCGATGTCGACCTCGCCCGCTGCAGCGCGCTGAATCTTGTCCAGAACACCGCAGAGCGTTTCACCCCACTCCTCGAGCCCGTAGGTCGCGAGCTCCTTCACACGCGGGATCATCGAAGCCCAGTCTTCCGGTGTGCCGAGCAGCGTGATCTCAGGAATGCCGCAACCGCAGCGCACCTCATAGTCGAAGTACCCCTCGAAAGTTTCCATCAGGCACACGTCGAACGCGGCTGCCTCGGTAGGTGTGGTGGTCGAGAAGCGGGCGCTGACAACGCCTTTCAGTTCGCCCACATGTTCACCGATCTGAGCGGAGAAAGCATCGAAGACTTCGGGCCATGGGTTCGGCTGGCCGAGAACGAAGTCTGCTCTTTCAACAACGAGTGTTTTCTTGCCTTCATGCGCGACGAATCGTGACCGGAGCGCTTCAACGTTCTGCCCCACATGCGTCGCAAAACCCTGGGCAATGCAAAACCAGATGTCGTCTGGTCGGATGACCAGGGGATGGTGATCGTAGAAAGCGTCGTGCGCTGCCTTCACCAAGGCATGCTGTGTATCGCATGAGACGAGACGAGAGGCCGCGCAGTACAGGTCTTCGACAGGCTTGGCGAGCAGGCTGCGGATGCTTTCCTGCGCATCGAGCGTCTCGCATGGCCCGCCACGGACCACATCGGAAACCGCGAATTTCTTCATGTCTTGATCCCTTGTTTCATCTGGTTTTTTTACCAATGCGCAGATGCGTACGAACCGCTCGGACGCGCATTCGACAAATTCAAAGCCTATCCCACACCTGGACCAACCCAACCAGATGGACGATGCCGAACACGAGACAGATCGCCGAACTCCACACCCAGAAGGCCGTCAACCGCTGCCGGTCGAAGACGAACAGCGCCAATGCGACGAGTCCGCGCAGCAGGTACACCGCGGTGATCACGGGCAACACGAACGCCAGCAGCGGCAGTGGTTGCAGCACTCCGGCCCCCGAGAGTGCATACGCCGCCCACACACCCAGCACGCACGCGATCAGCAACGTGACGATGGGTGGATACAGGTGCCCGGCCGCCGCACCTGCGGCCATGCGCTCGCCCGCGCCAAAGAAGCGATACCACGCGGGCCCACCGAAGATCACGCAGATATGCAGCAGTGCGGCGATGGCGCTGAGTGCGGCGCCGACGATCAAGGGAATGTTGTAGGGCACGCTGTCTTTCAAAGACGATTGACGGGCTGCAATGCGCTCACTGTGCCCCGCGTCGGACCGAAGGCACCGTAGCGCACGGCAAGGCCGCTCAGGGTCTCGACGCGTTCGACCCATTCCTGCGGCGTGGCGATGGCGCCGGGCTCGTACAGTGGCTGCACGCCTTGCAGCTGTTGCGTCAGGGTGTGCTGGTGATCGAGGTTTGGCGTCTCGCTGCAAGGCAGCGAGGCGAGCCTCGAACCATCTGCGCTGCGATAGCCAGAGCACCAGCGCAAGCCTGCGCCTTCGATGCCGTCGAGATGGCTCGCCACCAACCCATCGAGCTTGCCGACCGCATCGAGCGCATACCGCAGCAGCACCGCGTCCGGGTGCCCTCGCCGAAACGCCCCTTGCCAGCCGTCATCGGCGTTGTGCGGCTCGGCCAGCCGCGCGTCGAGTGCGTGGTCATGCGTGGGAAGCGGGCCTGAGCCGTGGCGCGTGAGGTAGGTGCGCAGCACGCCGAGGTGCTGCACGGGCGCATCGATGCCCACGTCTCGCAGCACGGCTTCGACCGCTGCGGTCGAGATGGTGCTCCACGTGGTGTGCGGATGAAACCCGCGCCACTCGTCGAGCAGCACGCCCTGCGCGCCTTCGAAGATCACGGTGCCGGGCTGCGCGAGGCATTCAGCGATGCGGTCGGCGCTCGCAGGCGGCGACTGCTTCAAGCACAGCGCCACGGCATCAAGCCAGCGCCGTGCGAGCGTGTCGTCTCGAAGCATGGCGAGTTCCTGTGCAGCATCGGCATGCGAGGGAACTGAGTTGGTTGTGAACTCGCGCAGCAACGTGGTGCGCGAGGCTTCCAGCTTTTCAAGCGCGCGTGCGGGCTGCAGCAAGTCGCCGTAGTGCAAGGCTTCGTCGGGTGAAGCAAGCGCGTGCCGCACGGTCTCGCCAACACCGACACCGCAACTGCCATGCGCGTCCTCCCCTCGCACCCATTCGCGCAACCGCCCCGCTGCCTGGTGGAAAGGCGTGGTCACGCGGCAGCGAGCGTCGATCAGCAAACGCGAGAAGGCGTCTTCCACGCCCACGCGGCTCAATGCCGCTTCCTCTACGCGCAGTGCCGTCGGGTGCAGCACCACCGGGCTCGCGAGCACAGTGCCCACGCCCGCATGAAAACTGCCAGCACCGAATTGCGAGAAGGTGTGATGCCGCCCGTCGGCCAGCACCACGTTGTGCCCGGCCTGCGCGCCGCCGTTGAAGCGCACGACGGTGTGGGCTTGCAGCGTGCCGCAAAGGTGATCGGTAAAGAGCCCCTTGCCGCAGTCTCCAAATCCAAGGCCCAGCAGCGAGACGTAGCGCGTGGCGGCAGTCACACGGCCATCAGCCGAAAAGCCGCTTCCACCACGACGAACGCGGGCCCGCTGCCGCGGCGGCCACAGCCGGCGGTGCGCGGCGCGATGCGCTCGGGTCGAGCAGCGCGGCATAGCCGTCGAGCGCATGCAGAACACCCCCGACGCGCTCCTTGGCCATGCCGGTGCCGCTCATCACGCCGGCCAGTGCTTCGAGGCTGGGCACTGCCTTCTCGGTGAGGGCGACGATGCCGGCGGCCACGGCGCAGGCGTCGTCGGGCGAATCCATGCAGATGACGTGATCGCCCAGCAGTTCGCGCCAGCGCGGTTCGCAACGGCGGCGGCGCTGGGCATCGGGAATCAGGAAGAACAGGTTGGTGGTCTCGGCCGCGGCGGCGATGACTTCTTCGATGGGAATGTCCTCGTCGAGCTTCTCGCCGACGAGGCCTTCGACCTGGTGGCGCGAGACTGCCGGGTACGGCAGCTCGTCGCCGGTAACGAACAGGTAGCCGCGCTTCTTGCGCTTGACCCAGCAGTCCATGTCGGTGTGCTGCGCCATGACGTAGAAAGCCAGCTCGTAGCTCTCTTCGCCGGTGCCGCCACCGCCGCCTTCGAGATAGCTCCAGGTGAGCCACTGGTCCATGAGGTTTGCGGTCGACTCGAACTGGCCGACCTGCAGCGGCGCGTGGTCGGAGGTGGCGTCGCCGATAGCCATGAACATGAGCTGTGGGTCTGCCACGCCGCAGTCGGTCAGCAGCTTCATGAAGGTGGGCAGCTCGCGGCGCGCCAAGGTCTGCGGGATGTCGCCCATGGAGCCGGTGACGTCGAGCGCGAAGACGATGCCCAGGGAGTTGGGGTGGTCGGCGTTGTCGCGCGACTCACGCACCTTCAGGCCCTTCGGGTTCATCAGCGGGTGGGTGGAGCGCTGCGTGAAAACCTCGGCGCCAGGCTTGGCGGCGCGATCGGCAATGAGCGCCGTGTGGGCGGCGTGCGAGTAGTTTCCGTATCCCATGAGCTTTTCTTCCTTGATGACTGCGGTTCAGGCGCCGGCGCGCGGCGCGGGGTCGAAGTGAACGAACTTCGATGCGCCGAAGGCTTCGCGCGATGCGGCGGAGAGTTCTTGCTCGATGCCCTGCGCGCCGAGGCGCCGGCAGGTGGCGGCGTCTTCGCTGCACTGGCGCAGCAAGGCGACGAGCGGTGCGGGGGTGTGAGAGCCGAAGCCGGGCTCACCGGCCGCGCCGCCATGCAACACGGCGCGCACGGTCCAGGCGGCTTGCATGAGGTCGCGAGCAACAGCGGAGCCTTGGGCCGCGCCGGTCGCATGCTGAGCGCGCGACCAGCCGATGAGCAGTACGCCATGGTCACGCGGATGCACGAGCGCGTGCGCAGGCGACAGGTCACGATGCGTCCAGCCAGCGCCGTGCACGAAAGCCAGCACTTCGAGCATGCGGCGCCAGATCCACACGGCATGGCGCGGGTCGATGCCTTGTGCATTGGCCTGCTGCACGTCTTGCAGGCTGCCCCAGAAGCCGGGCGGATGGCGCAGCACCAGCGCCTGGCGAGCGCCGTCGCCCAGCCCCTCGGCCACGCCCACACCCAAGGGCTGCGGCAGGCGGCGGGTGAAGTAGGCAGCACCGGGCACCGACAAGTCTTGCAGGGCCTGCAGCACTACGCCTTCGCGCACCAGCACGTCGTTGGCCGCGCTGTCTCGCGCGAGCTTGAAGGTGACGCGCTCGGGCAAAGCGCCGAGGCGTTCGGCCAACAGCACTTCGCTGTGCTCGCCGGTAGCCAGCGGCGCCAGCACGCGGTAGCGCGCACCGCGCCACGCGAGGATGCGTCCGCCGGCCACGTCGGCATTGGCCCGGCGCAGCGCGGCGCGGAAGCTCTCGCGCTCGACGGTTTCCTCGCTGCGCACGACAGTGGCACCGCAGTAACTGCAGTTCACCGTGCGCCAACGGGCGGCGCGCGGCAGCGGCGCGGAACATTGCGGGCAGCTGAGAGCAAGCAGCGACAGCATGGCCCGCGCCTCAGTCTTCCTTGGGGGGCGCCGCCGGGTCGGGCGATGCCAGCACGCGATCGATGCGGCGGCCTTCCAGCGCGACGATCTCGAAGCACCAGCCGGCGCAGTCGATGTGCTCGCCCACCTCGGGCAAGTGGCCGGACACAGCCATCAGAAGGCCTGCTACGGTGTTGTACCGGTTGCGCTCTTCGTCGGGCAGCTCGCGGATGCCCAGGCGCGCGCGCAACTCCGACACGGGCATGAGGCCATCGAGCTCCCACACGCCGTCGGGCCGCTCGCGCGCCCAGGCGTCGGTCTGCATGCCGGGCTGCAGTTCGCCGGTGATGGCTTCGAGCAGGTCGCGCGGAGTCATGAGGCCCTGCACCACGCCGTATTCGTCGACCACGAACACGAGACGGCCGGCGCGGGCGCGAAACTGTTCCAGCAGCTCCATGCCGGTGAGGGTCTCGGGCACGAACACGGCGGGCGTGGCCTCCTGGCCGAGCACGCCGGGGTGTGCGGCGCCCAGGCGCAGCAGGTGCGCCACGCTGATCACGCCGACCACGTCGTCGAGCGAGTTGCGGCACACGGGGTACCAGGAATGCACGAGATTGAGCGCGCCCGCCTCGGCCACCTTCTGCAGCGCCTGCTGCACGCTGAAGGAGGCGTCGAGCCATTCGATGTCGGCACGCGGGATCATCAGCGACGACAGGCGCCTGTCGTCGAGGTGAAACACATTGCGCACCATCTGGTGCTCATGCTGCTCGATGACGCCGGCGTCCACGCCTTCTTCGAGGCTGGCCGAAATCTCTTCTTCGGTGACGGAGCGGGCCGCGTTGGCATCGATGCGCAGCACCTTCAGCATGGTGGCGGTGGCGCCCGCCAGCATCCAAACGAAGGGCTTGGCGGCCTTGGCCAGTCCGCGCATGGGGCGTGACACCCAGCGCGCCACGGGCTCGGGGTAGAGCTGGCCGATGCGCTTGGGCACCAGCTCGCCGAAGATGATGGTGAAGAAGGTGATGCAGGTAACCACCACCGCGGTAGACGCGATGCTGGCGGTGCCACGGCCCATGCCGACGCTTTCCATCCACACCGAGAGCGGCTCGGCAAAGGCGGCCTCGCCGACGATACCGCTGAGCATGCCGATGGAGGTGATGCCGATCTGCACCGTCGAGAGGAACTGCGTGGGCGACTCCATCAGCTTCAGCGCGGCCACCGCGCCGGTGTCTCCCGTTTCGGCCAATGCCGCGAGACGTGCGCGCCGGCTGGTGGAAAGGGCCATTTCGGACATTGCGAACAACGCGTTGAGCGTGGTCAACAAGGCCAGGAGGAAGACATCCATGAACTGAGGGAGAGAATGAGGGAATGTCACTTTACTTGATTGGCGACCTGCAGGGCTGCGACGCCCCCCTCGGGCGGCTGCTGCAAAAGATCGATTTCTCCCCCAGCCGCGACACCATCGTGCTGCTCGGCGACCTGGTGAACCGGGGCCCCGATTCGCTCGCGGTGCTGCGCCGCGTGCAGGGCTACGGCGCCTCGGCATTGAGTTTGCTGGGCAACCACGACCTGCACTTGCTGGGCGTGGCGCACGGCGCGCGCAAGGCCGGCCGCAAAGACACCCTGGCCGAGCTGCTGGCCGCGCCCGACATCGAGGCGCTGCTCGAATGGGTACGCCAGCAGCACATGGCGCTGCACATGCGCATCGGCAGCGGCGATCTGCTGATGGTGCACGCCGGCGTGCTGCCGCAGTGGACGGTGGGCGACACGCTGGTGCTGGCGTCAGAGGTCGAATCGGTGCTGCGCGGGCCGGCGCTCGGCGAGTTCCTGATGTCGATGTACGGCAACGAGCCGGCGCAGTGGAGCTACACGCTCACGGGCAGCGCCCGGCTGCGCGCCATCGTCAATGCACTGACGCGGCTGCGTTTCTGCACGACCGACGGCGTGATGGAGTTCGATGCCAAGGACAGCGCGGCCACCGCGCCCGAAGGCTTCATGCCCTGGTTCGACGTGCCCGGGCGCAAGACGGCCAACGCCACCGTCGCCTTCGGCCACTGGTCGACGCTGGGCTGGCTCTCGCGGCCCGACCTGCTCTCGACCGACACGGGCTGCGTGTGGGGCGGCTGCCTGAGCGCGGTGCGCATCGGCGCGACGCTGGACGAGCGGGAGCTGATCCAGGTCGAGTGCGAGCAGGCGCAGAAGCCGGGCTGAAGCTCGGCTGAAGGACCTCTCAGAACGCCTGCGTCATCAGCCCGTACACGGTGCGCACGCCACTCACGTAGTTGCCCATGCGCAGGTTCTCGTTGGCTGCATGCTGGTTGTTGTCGGCGTTCACCAGCGGAATGATCGCGAAGGGCACCGGCAGCACGCGCACGATCTCGGCGGTGGGAACCGTGCCGCCCATCATCCGGATGCGCACCGGCTCGGGCTTGGCGCCGAAGGTGTCGCTCAGCGCCCTGTAGGCCCATTGCCCCACGGGCGAGTCGATCTGCGAGCCCGCTGCTTCGCCGCCCTCGCTCTGGTAGGAGAAGCTCGCGAGCTTGTCGTAGCGGCTGCGCTCCTCGTCGGTCGGTTCGCCCTTGACCAGATGGTAGCCCTGGCGCTCGATGTGTTTCTGGATGAGCTGGCCGAGGTAGGCCGGATCGGAGTCGGGCGTGGTGCGAAGGTCCATCTCGGCCACGGCCTTGTCGGGCACGATGTTGGCCACCTTGTCGCCCACCGCTGCCGCGGCCATGCCGCGCACGTTCAGCGAGGGGTACTGCATCGCCTCCTGGTAGTTGGCGCCGACCTTGTCGGTCTCGGCAATACCCAGACGACGCTTGAGTGCGGCCTCGTCGTCGGGCACGGCGGCCATGATCTTGCGGTCGGCCTCGCCGATCTTCACGTGGTCGTAGTAGCCGGCCACCGTCACGCGGCCCTGATCGTTCTTCATCGAGGCCAGCAGGCTGGCCAGCCGCTGCGCCGGATTGGGCGCGTAGTTGCCATAGTGCCCGCTATGCAGCGGCACCTTGGCACCGTACACCGTGAGCTGGGCTCTGGCCGCGCCGCGGTTGCCGAACACCAGCGTGGGCCGGTTGGTGGCGTGCATGGGGCCGTCGTGGATCACGATCGCGTCGCAGCGCAGCAGGTCGCGGTGCGCCTGCATCACCTTGCTGATCGACGGCGAGCCTTTTTCCTCCTCGCTGTCGAGGATCACCCTGACGTTGACCGCCGGCTGCCCGCCGCCGGCCTTCAGGGCGTCGATGGCCGCGAGCATCATCATGATCGGCCCCTTGTCGTCGGCCGACGCGCGGCCGAACACGCGCCACTCGGGGTCGAGCGGTCCGCTGAAGAGCGGCGCCGAATCGATCTCTTCCCATCCGCCGTTGGCCGCCTTGCGCTTGAGCACGGGCGTCCACGGGCTCTTTTGCGCCCATTGCGCGGGAATGACGGGCTGGCCATCGAGGTGCATGTAGAACAGCACCGTCTTGCGCGTGGGGTCGCTGCCCGGATATTCGGCATAGAGCATCGGCTTGCCGTCGTTGGGCAACTGCCGCGTGGTGAAGCCGCGCTTGCGGAAGGCCTGCTCCAGCCATTCGACGTTCTTGCGGATGTCCTCCGGCGAGATCGCATCGTTGGGCAAGGACAGAAGCTCGAAGTACTCGCGATAGGTGGCCTGCGCATGGCGCTCGGCATCGGCCGGGGAAAGTTCTGCGGCTGCGGCCATGCAGGTCATGCAGGCGCCTGCGAGCAAGGCCAGTGGGAGCAGCGCGAGCGGGCTGCGCGAGGTTCTGCGCTGTAAGGGCATGGCGGGATCCGCTTTGTGACAGTTGCGAGGCAGTCTAGGCAAACGCGTGCTTTTGAACAATTGCCGATTTTTCGGGATATCTTTGCTTTTTTTGCAACGCAGCCAACCCGCGTCCGCCGCCATGTCCTCCCATCGCCTGCAGGAAACCTCGCTTCGCTACTTTCTCGAGGTGGTCCGCGGCGGCTCGCTGACCGAAGCGGCCACGCGCCTCAACGTCAGTGCATCGGCCATCAGCCGGCAGGTAGCCATGCTCGAGGAGTTGCTGGGCGTGCCGCTGTTCGAGCGCCGCCCGCGCGGCATGGCGCCCAGCGCAGCCGGGGAGCTGCTGGCGGCGCACGCGCGACGCGGTGCGCTGGAAGCCGAGCGCGTTGTGTCCGACATCCAGGGACTGCAAGGCCTGCAGCGCGGGCATGTACGCATCGCCTGCTCGTCGGGCTTCGCGAACGAGTTCCTGCCGCAGGCCATCGTCGCGTTCCGCGCGCTGCACCCCGGCATCCAGTTCGAGCTGGAGGCCTGCGACCCCGCCGACGTGACCGAAGCCGTGCTGCTCGGCGATGCCGACATCGGCCTCACCTACAGCCGCGCCGCGGTACAGGGCGTTCGGGTGTCGCATCGCCAGGCGGCCTCGGTGTTCGCGCTGATGCGGCCCGACCATCCGCTGGCGAAGCAGCGCAGCGTGACGCTGGCGCAGATGCTGCCGTTTCCCATCGGGCTGTCGGGGCCGGACACCACCGTGCGCCAGCTGTTCGACGTGGCCTGCAGCAACCGCGCAGTGGTGTTCGAGCCCGCGCTGGTGAGCAACCGTTTCGAGGCGCTCGCCAGCTTCGTGCTGCACGGCGGCGGCCTTGCGATTGCCGGCGAGATCACGGTGCGCGAACGCGTGCGGCGCGGCGAGTTGCATGCCGCGGAGATTCGCGAGCGCGGCATGCGGGCGCGCTCGGTCGAGCTGCAGACCTTGGCCGGGCGCACGCTGCCCGAGGTGGTGCGTGCCTTTCTCGACTTCCTGTGCAAGGCGCTGCCTGCGCCCGGTACGCAGTGACGATGCAGGCTCAGGAAGGCAGGCGGAACTTGTCGAGCGACATGCGCTGCTTGCCCTGCGCATCGAAGTTCTCGGGCGAGAGCCAGCGCTCGAAGGCGGTGCGCAACGCCGGCCATTCGCTGTCGATGATCGAGAACCACGCCGTGTCGCGGCCGCGTCCCTTGTAGATCACGGCCTGGCGAAAGAGCCCTTCGTACTGGAAGCCCAGCCGCAGGGCCGCACGCTTCGAAGGTTCGTTGAAGTTGTCGCACTTCCATTCGTGGCGGCGGTAGCCGAGTTCGTCGAAGACGAGCTTCATCAGCAGGTATTGCGCCTCGGTGGACATCGGCGTGTGCTTGAGCAGCGGCGAGAAATTGACGGTGCCGACTTCGATGACTCCATTGGCGGGGTCGATGCGCATCAACGCCAACGAGCCAATGGCGCGGCCGCTTTGCCTGTCGATGACGGCGAAGTGCATCGGGTCGGTGCTCTTCGCGATGCGCTCGGCGTAGGCCCGGGTGCTGTCGATGTCAGCGGGCGGCTCGATGCCCAGGTAGGTCCAGTCGCGGCCGTCCGGGGCCTGCGCGTAGGCGGCGTACAGGTCGTCGGTGTGCTTTGCTGCATCGAGCGGCTCGAGGGTGCAGAAACGGCCCTCGAGGGAGCGGTGCGGCGGCAGGGAACGCGGGGTCCATTCGGGCAGGTCTGGGCCGATGGACTGGCCGAATTCGTTGTGGCGGACTGGCATGCGGGTGTCTTTCTGAAAAGCTGGAGCGGCAAGGTCGGAGGACGTAAAGTACCCGCATCGTGGCTCCAATGAAAGTGCCACGAATACCTTATTCGATGGTGCCACGCCCACTCCCTTCCCCCACCGCCCTGCTCGAATCTCCGCTCGTGAAGGAACGCGACGCTGGCTCGATGCAACGCCAGCTGCACGATCGGCTCAAGCGCGCCATCCTCGACGGCAGCCTGGCGCCGGGCAGCCGCCTGCCCGGTTCGCGTGCACTCGCCGAGGCGCTCGCCATCTCGCGCAACACCGTCACCGCAACCTACGAGCATCTGGCGGCCGAGGGCTATGTGCGGCCCGACCGGCAGGGCACGCGCGTGACCGAGCTCTCGTCGCCCGCCCTTGCGCCGAAGCGCGCAGGCAAGCCAGCCGGCACGCCCACCACCGCGCTGCGCCTCTCGAACATCAAGCCCAGCGTGTCGCGCGCCGAGACAGACATGGCACTGCGCCCCGGCGTGCCCGCGCTATCGCACTTTCCGTCGGCCGCATGGCGGCGCGCGCTCGACCGGGCGATTCGCGATGCCGGCTCTGCCGCGCTGGGCTACGGCGACCCGCTGGGCGAGCCGCCGCTGCGCGCGGCCATCGCGCGGCATCTGTCGGTGGCACGCGGCGTGCGCTGTGAGCCGCACCAGGTCGTCATTGCCGAAGGCGCACAGGAAGCCATCTCGCTGTGCGTGCGGCTGCTGTCCAACCCAGGCGACATCGGCTGGGTCGAAGACCCGGGCTACCGCGGCGTGAAGGCTGCCATGCATGCGGGCGACATGCGCATCGTGCCCGTGCGGGTCGATGCCGAAGGCCTGTGCGTGAACGAGCGCGACTGGCAGAAGCATCCGCCCCGGCTGATCTACACCACGCCCTCGCACCAGTACCCAGCGGGTTCCGTGCTGAGCATCGCGCGCCGCCTCGACCTGATCGCGCAGGCCCGCCTGCATGGCGCGTGGATCATCGAGGACGACTACGACAGCGAATTTCGCCACACGGGCGAGCCCATCGGTGCGATGCAGGGGCTGGTGGACGATGCGCCCGTGCTCTACGTCGGCACCTTCAGCAAGACGATGTTTCCGTCGCTGCGGCTGGGCTTTCTTGTGCTGCCCGCCCAGTTGATGTCCGCCGTGCAGGCGCCGCTGGAAGAGATGCTGCGCGGTGGGCACCGCCACGAGCAACTGGCCATGGCCGACTTCATCGAGAGCGGCCAATTCAGCCGGCACCTGGGCCGCATGCGCCGGCTGTACCGCGACCGACAGCAGGCGCTGCGGCTCGCGCTGAACAAGCATTTCAAGGTGCCGCATGAAATCGACGGCGGATATTGCGGCCTGCACCTCACGGTGCGGTTGCCCGAGCGCTACGACGACCGCCGCATCGCAACCGAGGCGCTGCGCCATCGCATTGCGCCCACGCCGCTGTCGGGCTTTGCGCTGCAGCCCATGCCCTTGGACAACGGGCTGGTACTGGGCTACGGCAATACACCGGCCGAGCTCTTCGAACCACTGGTGAAGAGGTTGTCGCAATTGGCGCGTGCGGTAGAAATTTAGAACGGCCGGAGAAAGAGTCTGGCTATTCAGTGAGCTCTTCGTCGCAAAGCTTCGCTAGCGCAACCGGCCTACCGCGTGCAGCGTATATGAATTCTTCGGCCGCTTCGTAGGATGCAAGTCCGCTTTGAACATGTTGCTCGAAGCCCCACATACGAAGCAAGGAAACCCTCATGTCCGAAGAAATCGGTGTCGATCCCAAGCACGGCCGAGCCGGCCGCCACCCCACCAAAGGATCGCTGGATGCGCTCTCGGGACATGGCGATCCGGGCATGTTCGGCCGGATGTTCCCTCACCTGGCGCCTCTTTCTGTTTCCGACGACAAGTTGAAGGCGCTCGCCGCTGCAATGCTGGACGACAACAGCAGTGCAGACAACGCACGAGTGCCGGCGGGGTTCACCTATCTGGGCCAGTTCGTCGACCACGACATCACGCTGGATCTGACCTCCATCGGCGACAAGCTGGAGGACCCGACCGGGGTCGAGAACTTCAGGACGCCGGCGCTGGACCTGGACTCGATCTATGGGCGAGGTCCGGACGGCAGCCCGCACCTCTACGCCCGCGGCCCCAACAATGCGCCGAGCGCGAAGCTGCTGATCGGCAAGACCACCCTGGGCTTTCAACAGAATGCGGCCGACATACCTGGCGTGTTCCCCAACGACCTTCCGAGAAGCCCCGAGGGCCAGGCCTTGATCGGCGACCATCGCAATGACGAGAACCTGCTGGTCGCACAAACTCATCTGGCCTTCATGAAGTTCCACAACAAGGTGGTGGACCTGCTGATGGCTTCGCCAACGGCTCCCACGCCCGCCGAGCTCTTCTTTCAAGCCCGGCGCGAGGTGACTTGGCACTATCAATGGCTCGTGCTGCACGACTTCGTGGAACGGCTCACCGAAGACGGCATCGTGGCTCGCGTTCTCAACGAGGGCCGCCAGTTCTACCGGTTCAAGAAGACGCCCTACATGCCCGTGGAGTTCTCCGGTGCGGCCTACCGGCTCGGACACAGCATGGTTCGGGAGGTCTACAGCCATAACAGAGTCTTCACCCCGGGCGGGCTCGCACCCGCCTCGCTGGGACTTCTCTTCGCGTTCTCCGGCCTCTCAGGTGGCATCGTGGGTGACCTGGCGCCCAATCCGCTCACCGCTCCGACTCCGATAAGCAAGCTCGCCAGCAACTGGATCATCGACTGGCGGCGCTTCTACGATTTCGGCAACAACCCCCCAGGGGTCACGCTCAATCATGCGCGGCGCATCGATCCTTTCGTCGTCAAGGCGCTGCATACACTGCCTGGCGGTGCCAGCCTGCCATTCCTGAATCTGAAGCGGGGCGTGATGCTCGGACTGCCCTCAGGCCAGTCGGTGGCGCAGGCGATGGCAGTGCCCAACCCTTTGACAAGCGCCGAGATCTCGTCCGGCACGGACGGCGCAGTGGCCAAGGCGCAGGGACTGCATGAGCAGACGCCCTTGTGGTACTACATCCTCAAGGAAGCGTCGATCAGAGAGAGTGGCGAGCGATTGGGGCCTGTGGGGGCGCGTATCGTGGCGGAAGTCTTCATCGGTTTGGTCCACGGCGATCATGAGTCCTACCTTTGGAAGAAAGGCCCGGACTGGACGCCGACTCTTCCCTCGCGCACGCCTGGGACTTTTACGATGGTGGACCTCCTGCAGCTCGTAGGCGACGTAAGTCCCATCGACGGCGTGACCCAGGCCTGATCAGTCGAGGACTTGATCCGAGGGAAATCAACCTCGCGTATTCACCACGTGGTCGCGCCGGAAGTTGCGCGGCGTGCTACCCACCCACTGCCGAAAGCGCCGGTTGAAATACGCCTCGTCGGTAAAACCGCACTGGTGCGCAATCTCCCGCACCAGCAGCGAGGTGGATGACAGCAGTTCCTTCGCCCGCTCGATGCGCCGCTCGGTCACGAGGTCTGTGAAGGTGCGGTCGGTTTCCTTGCGCAGCAGGTTGGCGAGGTAGTTGGGCGAGAGGAACGCAGCGGCCGCTGCATCGGTCAGCGACAGCGGCTTGTCGAGGTTGTCGCGCACGTAGCGCACCACGCGCTGCAGCGCATCACGCTGCGATGTCTTGCCGTTGTGCTGCAGCGAAAGGCGCATCAGCGCCTGCTCCTGCCGCATGCAGGCCAGCCCGATGATCTGCTGCACGATGCCACGCATCGCGATCTTGGCGCCGAAGTTGCGGCCCGCGTTCAGTGCGTGCAGCTCGTCGAGCCAGCCGCGGATGCGGGCGAAGTCGGTCTCGTCGAAGGCGAAGTCGACGTACTCCTGGAACAGGAAGGGCGCGAGGTCGGGGTAGCGCGCGAGCGACACGTCGTCGAGGTCGAGCGCGTCGACCTCGAGTTCGGGCCACAAAAAGCGCTGGTCGAAGTTGACGATGCAGTACAGCGCCTCGGGCGGATGCGGAATCACGTGCACCCGGTACGGCAGCACGAAGCTCAGGTGGCGCGGCCCGAAGGGGCGCACCTCGCCGCCGATGGCCTGCTGCGAGCTGCCCTCGATGCCGATCTGGATCTGGAAGTACGCATGCCGGTGCGGCAGCGTGAGCTCGTTGCGAGCCCCCTGAAAGCGGATGTCGAAGTCGAGGTGGTCGGCACGCTCGTGCATGCCATAGGTGCGGACGGACGTGGAGGGAGAGGGGCGCATCGGAACAGGCGTGGCGGCAGGCGTCTGCCCGCGAGGGTACGCCAACTTGCGGCGTGCGAGGCGGCCAGGCCCGGCAGGTCCGATGCCCGATGCGCGGACCGTCCTCAGGCTCAGACGACCACGACTTCCAGCGCACCCACGCCCGCCACCGTGCCGCGCATGCGGTCGCCGCGCTGCACGGCCGCCACGCCGGCCGGTGTGCCCGTGAAGATCAGGTCGCCAGGCTGCAGCGTGAACAGAGTCGACAGGTAGGCGATGGTGTCGGGCACATTCCAGATCATGTCGGCGAGGTCGCCGACCTGGCGTTGCGCGCCATTCACTTCGAGGCGGATCTCGCCGACCGCCGGATGGCCGGCCTTGGCCACGGGCACCAGCTCGCCGCAGGGCGCCGAGCCGTCGAAGGCCTTGCCGGTGTCCCAGGGGCGGCCCATCTTCTTGGCCTCGCCCTGCAGGTCGCGGCGGGTCATGTCGAGGCCGACGGCATAGCCGTACACGTGGCTGAGCGCATCGGTGGCGGCGATGTTCGATCCGCCAGTCTTGAGCGCCACCACCAGTTCGATCTCGTGGTGCACATCGTTCGAGAGCGTCGGGTACGCGAACTCGCCGCCGTCGGCCACGATGGCGCTGGCCGGCTTCATGAAGAAGAACGGCGGCTCGCGATCGGGGTTGTGGCCCATCTCGCGGGCGTGTTCTGAATAGTTGCGGCCCACGCAGAAGATGCGGTTGACCGGGAAGCGTGCGCGTTCGCCCTGGATGGGCAGCGAGTGAACGGGCGCGGGTGCGATGGCGTAGAGGGTGTCGGTGGCAGAAATCATGTAACAACTCTAGCCAGCGGCGCCTCGCTTCCGGGGGACGCATCTACGCGAGTCTTGGACTTGGCTACGTTTTCGTTTTGACGTCTCTTTTCGGGGCGCGTGCACAGGAGCGCCGTCGCTACGCCGGGCGATCAACCGCCGCGCTCCGAATCGGCAGGTTGATCCGAATGCCAGGTTCCGCCTTGCCAGAGTTGAAACTTAAGCATTCAAACTCGGAATGAGCCGCCCATGCATGTGCTGTTATTGTTGTAACGAATTGCGTGACGCCCTCTCGCCAGCCATATATATTGCGGCAACGAAGCAACCTGCTGCGTTCTCTGCCGTGCCGCACCACTGCACACAGAGCTAACCGGCCTGTACCAACGACAGGATCAAATCCGATGTCAGTGTCCGTCTGGGTCAGGATTCGCTTGCCGCTGGTAATTTTCGTGGCCGGCACGGCGCTGTCGATCGCCCTCGGTGTCTCCGCCCACCAGGAGATCGGGCGTAGTGCCCAGACGCGCTTCGACGCAGCCGCCTTCGATCTGGCGCGCAAGGTCGAGGCCCGCTTCGACGACTACATCGCCGTCCTGATCGGCCTGCGTGCGCGATTCAACACCTCCGATTCCGTGACGCGGAGCGACTTCAGGGACTACGTCGCGGGGCTGAACCTGGCGAGCGCCTACCCCGGTTTCCAGGCTGTCAACTATGCGCCCCGCGTCGCGGCCAACGACAAGCAGGCCTTCGAGGAACGAGTCCGCGGTGATGCCGGCCTCGACGCCGGCGTTGCCTCCGGCTTCGCCATCAAGCCGCCCGGTGGGCGGGACACGTACTACCCGCTGATCTACGTCGAACCACAGGGCGGCAACGAGAAGCTGCTCGGCAATGACCTGGGCGCGATGCCCGACAGAGGAAACGCGCTCGAGCAGGGGCGCGACACCGGCGGGCTCGTCATGTCCGGCCGCAAGGTCCGCCTCCCGGGTCGCGAGTCCGACATTGGATTGGCGATGCGGCTGCCGGTCTATCGCCCGAGGCAACCGCTCGACACGCTCGAGCAGCGGCGCAGTGCCTACATCGGTTCGGTTGGCGCGGGCTTCAGCATCGCAGGGATGCTGAGCGACGTGGTCGGTACCGATGCCGCGAGGACGTTCCGGTTGCGCCTGATCGATGCCGGGCCGGGTAAGGGGGCGATCGGGACGCGCGTGGAGACCAGGTTTGTAACGCCAACCCCATTCGGCGAGCGGCAATTGCTGTTCGACAGCGCGTCCCTGGCGAAACCCGCTGCCGCACCGGCGCACAGCCTCGAGCGCGTGCTCGGCTTCGAGTTGGGCGGGCACTCCTGGCTGGTGGAAGTCGGCCAGGACGAAAACCAGGTCTTCGGCCCGCTCGACAAGACCATCCCGTGGCTCATCGTCCTTGGCGGCCTGGCTACCAGCATGCTGCTTGCCGGCATCGTCTTTTCGTTGACCACCGCACGCAGCCGGGCCCAGGTCCTGGCGAACAGGATGACCAGCCACCTGCGCAGGAGCGAGCGGCAGCTGGAGGAGGCCCAGCACCTGGCAAGCCTGGGCAGCTGGATCCTCGATCCTGAAACCGGAGCCCTGCAATGCTCCGAAGAAGCCCGGCGCATCCTGGGCTTCGAGGCGGGCCCCTTGCCGCCGGACCTGCCCACGCTGCTCTTGCGCATTCCGCCCGCAGAGCGTTTCGCGGTCGAACAGCGCATCGCAATGGCATCCCGGTCCACGGAACGCAGCGAATTCGAGCATCGTCTGTGCCTGCCCGATGGCACCGAACGCTGGCTCCACGTCATCGCGCAATCGGCCGAAGATGAAGGCAAGAGATTGGTGCGCGGCACCGTGCGCGACGCCACGCAGCCGCGCAAGGATGCGTTGCGCCAGAAGCTCGAATACAAGATCGCCCGGCTGCTTGCCGGTGACGGCAGGACCGAGACGGTGATCGCGCTGGCGCTGGAGGCGGTATGCACCGACCTGCGCTGGGACTGCGGCGCGTTGTGGAGCGTTGGCGACGACGGCCTGGCTCGCTGTGCCGCGGCCTGGCATGCCGACAACGACCCGGCTGTGCAGCGATTCGTCAGCGCCAGCCGGTCGCTCACCTACCGGCCCAGCGAAGGTTCGCTGGGCCGCGCCTGGGGGATCGGCGGTGTCGTGCGAATCGACACGCTGGCGGCTCCGAGCCATTTCACGCGCGATACGATGGCCCGCCAGGCCGGGCTGACCGTCGGCCTCATCGTGCCGATGGTCGCCTCCGATGCGACCACTGCACTGGAACTCTTTGGCTCCGATCCGTACGTTGCCGACACAGAGACTCTGGAGTCGCTGCGTGTGATCGCCTTGCAGATCGCCCAGTACAAGCAACGCAAGCGGGCCGAGCGGAGCCTTCGCTTCATTGCCAGCCACGACGAATTGACCGGGTTGCTCAATCGCGCCGCGCTGCAGCATGAGCTTGCCCGTGCCATCAGGCGCAGCAACCGCCATCAGAGGCAGTTCGCGGTGATGTTCGTCGACCTGGATCGCTTCAAGCACATCAACGACACGCTGGGCCACGGTGTGGGCGACGAGATGATCAAGATCTGCGGCGAGCGCTTCACGGCGCTGCTGCGCGATACCGATGTCGTGGCGCGTTTTGGCGGCGATGAGTTCGTGCTGGTGCTGGAGAACCTGTCCGGCCCGAAAGATGCCGAGGTGCTCGCCGAAAAGGTGCTGGCCTGCTGCGCCGAGCCTTTCGTGATCGAGGGGCGCGAACTGCACGTCAGCGCAAGCGTCGGCGTGAGCATCTATCCGGAGAACGGCGCCGATGCCGAAGCGCTCCTGAAAAATGCCGACACGGCGATGTACCGCGCCAAGGAAAAGGGCCGCAACACCTACCGGTTCTACGCAGCGAAGATGAATGCGCAGAGTACCGAGCAGCTGATGCTGGAAAGCGCGCTGCGCCATGCCCTGGAACGTGGCGAGCTGGAAATGTATTACCAGCCGAAGATGGATCTGCAGACCCAGCGCATCGTCGGCGTCGAGGCGCTGATGCGCTGGCACCATCCGGTTCTGGGCATGATTCCGCCGATGCAGTTCATTCCGATCGCCGAAGAGATCGGCTTGATTGTGTCCATGGGCAAGTGGGCACTGGAGAGGGCCTGCGCCGATTCGCGTTCGTGGCAGAAATACGGTTTGCCCGCGGTGCTGGTGAGCGTCAATCTGTCGCCGCGCCAATTCGAAAGCCGCACGCTCATCGCCGACATACGGGCCGTCCTGGAAACCTCGGGCCTGGAGCCGTCGCTGCTGGAGCTGGAAATCACCGAAGGCGCGGTGATGGCGAATCCCGAGCATGCGGCGAAATTGCTCCGGACGATTCGGGACATGGGCGTCAGGCTCGCCATCGACGATTTCGGAACGGGCTATTCCTCGCTCTCTTACTTGAAGCACTTCCCGCTGTCGACGGTCAAGATCGACCGCTCCTTCATCAACGACCTTTCGCAAGACCCCGACGCACGAGCGCTCATCGACGGAATCATCACCCTGGCCCACGGGCTGCGGATGAAGGTGGTGGCCGAGGGCATCGAGACCACAGCCCAGCTCGACTACCTGCGCAGCCACGGATGCGACGAGGCCCAGGGCTATTGGCTGTGCAAGCCCGTACCCGCCGACGAGGCGCGCGATTTCATGGCGCATCACCTGCGCAACCAATTTGCCCCATCGGTAGTGGTCTGACGGCCGAACCTTCGGAGCAATCTTCACCGGGCACGTTCGCTCGGACCTTCCAGCAACTCAACAGGAGCATTCATGGTTCATTCCACTCAAGGCAAGACACTGGAGCAGACGATCACCGCGATCAATGCGCTCGACCTCACACCGATCAAGTTCAAGGCCTGCCGCAAGGAGGACGGCTACGGCTGGTCGGCAGCCTACGCGGATCAGATGGAGGTGGCCTACAAGCGCTACCTGATACTGCACGCCAAGCACCCCGACCTGACGCTCGCTCCAGAGCAGGACGTCGATCGCTTCTGGCACATGCACATCCTCGACACGAGAAAGTACGCAGCTGATTGCGAAACCACTTTCGGCTATTTCCTGCACCACTTTCCATACCTCGGCCTGCGCGGCGAGGAAGATGCCCAGGCGCTGCAAGCAGCCTTCCTGGAGATGCAGCGCCTGACCGTCGAGGAATTCGGCGAGCCTGCGCCCGCGCCCCGACATGCAGCGGCCAAGGATGTGGCCGCATGGTGCTCGCTTGAGGCGGGCAAGCCTGCAGCAGCGTGGTGTTCGGCGGAGGCCGGCAACCCTTCGGCAGCATGGTGTTCGCTCGAGACGGGCAAGGCTTCAGCAGCGTGGTGTTCGCTCGAGGCAGGCAAACCCGCAGCAGCATGGTGTTCGCTGGAGGCGGGCAAACCTTCGGCAGCATGGTGCTCGCTCGAAACGGGCACCGCGGCCGTTACGGCCTCCGCGGCAGAGCATTCGGTGAAAGCCGGCGCATCTGCAGCCGGGCATCACTAGCCAGCCGCTACCCCGAAGCCCGTGTCGAAAGTGCCCTTCACATCAAGCGGCTGCTTGATGAGTCCGACCTGCCGGTAGAAGTCTGCGGTGCCCTGCTGATCGGCGATGACCTGCGCGTCGATGGGCACCCACTTCTGCTGGCGGCGTTCGAACTGCAGCTTCGCCGCTTCGGGCGGAATGCCGATGATGCGAGCCAGCGCGGCCGAGTAGGCGTCGACGTTGCGGTATGACCAGATCTGGGCCTTCACCACGCGCTGCAGGAAGTCTTGCAGCACCGGCCGCTTGGCCGCGATGGCGCTGTCGGTCGCCGCGAGGTAGCTCAGGCCCGGCAGCAGCCCTCGCCCACTGACCAGCACGCGTGCATGGTGGCTGACCTCGGCCAGTGCGGTGTAGGGCTCCCACGTGGCCCAGGCATCGACCGAGCCCTGCGTGAGCGCGAGCTTGGCATCCGCCGGCGCGAGGAAGCGCAGGTTCACGTCTTCGGGCTTGAGGCCGGCCGCAGTGATGGCCTTGAGCGTGATGTAGTGGCCGATGGAGCCACGATTGGTCGCGACGCTTTTCCCCTTGAGGTCGGCAGCGGTCTTCAGCGGTGAATCGGGCCGCACGAGCACTGCCGTGCCGTAGGAGTCGGAGCGGTTCGCGCCGATGGCTTTCACGCGCGTGCCCGCGGCCAGCGCGAAGATCAGCGGCGCATCGCCGATGGGGCCAGAATCGACCGCAGCGGCATTGAGCGCCTCGGCCAACGGCGCAGCGGCCGGGAACTCCGACCACTGGATGTCGTAGCCCAGGCCTTCGAGCCCGCCCGCTGCTTCGAGCAGCGCGCGCAGGCCCCCCTTCTGGTCGCCAGCCTTGAGCACCGGGCGGCCCTGTGCGGAGGCCCAGCCGGGCAATGCGATGGCGGCGGCTGCGGTGGTGCCTTGAACGAGAAACTGGCGGCGTGAACTGTGGGTCATGGATTTGCTGATGCCGGGCTTCATGCCAGCGGATCGAAAGAAACATGCTCGGCGAAGCGCACCGGGTCCGTGCTCTTCTTGAGCACGCCCACGCCTCGGAAATCGCGCGCATAGAACTCGACTTCGTCGCGCAGGTTGCGGCCCAGCGGATGGTGGTTGTGCGTGAGCGTGCCGAGCAAGGCGCGCAGGTCTTCCACCGGGACGTTGGGCGAATACTTGGCGAAGAGCTTGGCCGACTCGTTCGGGTTCTCTGCCACGTAGTCGGAGGCCTGCGCGATGGCGCGCACCAGCGAGGCAACGGTGGCCTTGTCCTTGCGCACGAGCTCGCCACGTGCACCGACGATGCAGCAGACCTTGTCCTTGTATTCGCCCGAGAGGTTGCTCGCCACCTCTACGTAGGCGCCCTGGTTGCGCTTCTCGATCAGGTAGACGTTGGGGTCGCCGTCGGCAATGGCCTGGATCTCGCCCTTCTTCACCGCGATGTCGAGCAGGTCGGCCGGGTACTGGCGCCAGGTGACGTCCTTGTCGGCATCGATGCCATTTTTCGTGAGCAGGATCGAGAAGAAGTTCTTGCCCGGGCTCGCGATGTCGGACACGCCGATGGTCTTGCCCTTGAGGCTCGCCAGGTTGGTAACGCCCGCGCTCTTCGCGCCCACCAGCCGCACGCAGCCGCCGTGCGAGCTGCCGACGATCTTCACGTCGAAGCCCGATTCGAGCGGCTTGAGCCAGCGGTGGATCATGCCCACGGCCGCATCGGCCTTGGCGGTGGCCAGCGACTCCAGCAGTTGGTCGGTGGAGCCGGTGTAGTTGATGAGGTCGACCTGCAGGCCGTTGCGCTCGAAGTAGCCGCGCTCCTGCGCCACCACCACGGGCGAGAGGCAGAAGGCTGCGGCGTTCCAGGCGAAGGTGAGCTTGCGCGCCTGCTGCGAGAAGGCCCGCGAAGCGATCAGGCCACCCGAGGCGACCACGGCGGCTGCACCGCCGGCGCGCAGCACGCTGCGGCGGGAAAGAGTTGGGATCATCGTCGTCGCGCTACAGCAGCAGTTCGGGCTCGGCTTCGACCAGGCCTTCATAGAGGCTGTCGAAGGAATGGATGGCACCCTCGGGTCCGCCGATCTGGCTGTGCGTGTGGCGCGCAGTGGCCTCGTCGATGGGCTGCGGCTTGCCGGCGGCTTCGGCCAGCAGCTGCGTGTGGCAGGCGTTGTCGAGCGCGATGTACCACCACGCGGCGGCTTCCACCGTGGGGCCTGCGGTCAGGATGCCGTGGTTCTTGAGGATGGCGCCCTTCTTGTCGCCCAGCGCGTGGGCGATGCGGTCGCCCTCGCTGGTGTCGACCACCATGCCGGTGAAGTCGTCGAACAGCGCCACGTCTTCGTGGAACACGCAGCTGTCTTGCGTGATGGTGTCGAGCTTGCGGCCCAGCGTGGACCAGGCCTTGCCGTAGGTCGAATGCGTGTGGGCGGCGGCAACGATCTTCGGGTTGTGCTCGTGGATGGCAGCGTGAATGGCAAAGGCGGCCTTGTTGAGCGGCCTGTCGCCAATGACTGTCTCGCCCTTCGAATTGACGAGCAGCAGGTCGGAGACCTTGATGCGCGAGAAATGGATGCCCAGCGGATTGACCCAGAAGTGGTCGCTCAGCTCAGGGTCACGCGCCGTGATGTGGCCGGCCAGGCCCTGCGCAAAGCCGAAGCGCGCGAACAGGCGGAAGGCGCCGGCCAGGCGCTCCTGCCGGTGGCGGCGCTCGGCCTGCACGGTGGTGCGCGGCGGGATGGGGTCGAACCAGTACTTCTGCTGCGGGTTCGGGTTGAGCTTCAGCGGCTGGGGGGCGTTGCGGTCGATGGAGAGAACAGCGCTCATGACTCAGGCCGCCTTGCGTTGTGCCTGCGCGCGCTGCGCCACCAGTTCGCGCGTACGCGGAATCAGCTCGCGCCCGTAGTCCAGCGCGTCTTCCAGCGGGTCGAAGCCACGGATCAGGAAGGTCGTCACGCCCAGGTCGTAGTAGTCGAGCAGCGCATCGGCCACCTGCTCGGGCGTGCCGACCAGCGCGGTGCTGTTCGAGCGACCGCCGATCTCCTGCGCGACCGCGGTCCACAGCCGCTTGTCGAGCCGCGAGCCTTTCTCGGCCGCGGCCAGCAGGCGCTTGGCGCCTTCGCTCTGCTGCGGACCGCCGCGGTTGTAGCCCTGCACCACGCGCAGGCGCTTGGTCTCCGCCAGGATGTTCTCGGCGCGCGCCCATGCGGCTTCTTCGGTCTCCGCCAGGATCGGACGGAACGACACCGAGAAGCGCACGCTGCGCCCGTGCCTGGCCGCTTCAGCGCGCACGCGCGTGGTCAGCTCGCGCGCCTGGTCGAGCGATTCGCCCCACAGCGCGTACACGTCGGCGTACTTGCCGGCGACCGGAATCGCAGCCTCGGAAGCGCCGCCGAAGTACACCGGCACGTGCGGCTTGCCGTTGCGCGTCTGCAGCGGCTTCACTTCGGAGAACGCGTTCTGGAAGCGGTAGTGCGCGCCTTCGTGGTCGAAGGGCTTCTCGGCCGTCCACACCTTGTGCAGCACTTCGAGATATTCGTCGGTGCGGGCGTAGCGCTGGTCGTGGTCGAGCCAGTCGCCGTCGCGGCGCTGCTCTTCGTCGGAGCCGCCCGAGATGTAGTGCACACCCAGCCGGCCTCCGCTGAACTGGTCGAGCGAGGCGAACTGCCGCGCCGCCAGCGTGGGCGCCACGAAGCCGGGGCGGTGCGCGAGCATGAAGTGGATGCGCTCCGTCACCGAGGCGGCGTAGGCCACCGTGAGCGTGGCGTCGGGGCTGGTCGAGTGGTGCGGCACCAGCACGCGGTCGAAGCCGGCCGTTTCGTGGGCCTGCGCGAAGGCGCGCACGTAGTCGCGATCGAGCGAGGGCCCCTTGGCCGCGTGGATCTCCGAGACCTTCTGGCCTTGGATCATGCCGATGAATTCGACGCCGTCTTGGTGTTGCTGGCTCATGGTGTTGTCCTTGTTTGAATATGAATGGGAGGTGGATGTCAGGCGACGGGCAGGCGCAGTGCGTTCTCGAAGCTGCGGTCCCACAGCGGCTTGACGTCGGCCGGACCGTCGAGCACGCCGATCTTCAGGAAGGTGTCGGCCACGTCCTGGTGGCTGCGCACCACGGCATCGCTGACGGGGCCGAGGCTGTAGTCGCCGCTGCGGCCGTTGAAGAGCTCGACGATGTCGCCGACGGGCACGCGCGTTTCGGCCGACTGCGCGCGGGCATAGGCCAAAAAGTTGCCGTTGATCCACGCGAACGAACGTTGCAGGCGCTGCAGCAGGTCGCTCAGTGCGGCGCGCCGCAACGCATCGTCGAGCGCGCGCGGGTTGGCGTAGATCGGAAAGTTGCCCGAGAGATACCCCACGCCGGTCTTGATGACGCGGGCGCCGTACTGCGTGCGCGCCAGCTGGCCGTTGTAGCCGTAGATGGCCCAGGCATCGAGGTCGCCGCGCGCGAAGGCCGAGAGGCCGTCCGACGGGGTGAGGCTCACGGCCTGGATGTCGCTGAACGACAGGCCCGCTTCGGCCAGCTGCTTGGCCAGGTAGTAGTGCGAGGTGGTGGCGCGCACGTAGCCCACGCGCCTGCCCTTGAAGTCGGCGATGGTACGGATCGGTGCGTCCTTGCGCGCCAGCGTGGCCTGGTTGTTCAGGTCTTCATGCGTGACGGCTACCAGCTTCACGCTGGACTTCTGCCGCGCCGCGAACACCGGCGGAATCTCGCTGCCCGAACCCAGGTCGAGTGCATCGCCGTTGATGGCCTCGATGTGCAGCACGCCGTTGTTGAGCTCGCGCCAGTCGATCTTGTAGGGTGTGTTGGCTTGGCCCGAAGCCGCGAGCAGCGGGCGCCAGAGCCCCTTGTAGGTGCCCACTCGCAGCGTGACGCCGGACAGGTCGCGCGAGGGCGTGGCCGCCTGCGTCCAGCCTGCTGTGCCGGTCGCGGCCAACGCCGCGGCGGCTTGCAGCAGACGACGCCTGTCCAAAGGAAAGTCTGGTTTCATGCACCGAACCGTAACCAGACGCCCCACGGAAGCGAACGCAGAAAAACGAGTTTGCATATGCGGGATGCGTCGTTTTCCCGCGCCGGGCGGCCCGGTACCGTGCGGGAACCATGAGTGCACTCCCCTTGCGCCGCACGCCGGCCACGCCTGAACACCCCTCCCCGCCTTCCACCGTCGATGCCTCCGTGCTGGCGCGCCTGTCGGCCCAGTTCGCAGCCACCGCGGCCGACCACGACCGCAGCGGCGCTTTTCCGCGCGAGAACTTTGAGGCACTGCAGGCGCATGGACTCATCGGGCTGGTCGCGCCCGCCGAGCACGGCGGCGGCGGTGCCACGCTGGCGACGGCACGGCGCGTGATCTCGGCCGTGGCGCGGGGCGAGCCGGCCACGGCGCTGATTCTCACGATGACCTATCTGCAACACCACGCACTGACGCGCATCGACAGCCGCTGGCCACCGCATCTGCGCGAACGCGTGGCGCGGGATGCAGTCGCAAACGGCGCGCTGATCAACGCGCTGCGCGTGGAGCCCGCGCTCGGCTCGCCGGCCCGCGGCGGCCTGCCCGGCACGGTCGCGCGGCGCGACGGCAGCGGCTGGAAGATCGACGGCCACAAGCTCTACACCACCGGCATCGAGGGCCTGAGCTGGCTCGCCGTGTGGGCTCGTACCGATGAGGCTGATGAAGCCACCCCGCGCACCGGCGTGTTCCTGGTGCCGCGCAACGCGCCCGGCGTGCGCGTGATCGCGAGCTGGGACCATCTGGGCCTGCGCGCCTCGGGCAGCCACGAGGTGGTGTTCGAAGACGTCGCCATCGATCTCGACCACGCGGTGGACCTTCGCGCGCCGGCCGACTGGGCGCCCGATGCAGGCAGCCAGACCGATATCGACGCCCATGCCACGCAGCAGGCGTGGATGACTGTGCTGCTCGGCAGCCTGTACGACGCCGTGGCCACGGCCGCACGCGACTGGCTGGTCGGCTTCCTGAATCAGCGAGCGCCTGGCAGCCTCGGCGCGCCGCTGGCCAGCCTGCCGCGCGTGCAGGAGCATGTGGGCGAGATCGAGGCGCTGCTGCGAACCAACCGGGTGCTGCTCGACGACGCAACCGCCGCCGTCGATCGCGGCCATGCGCAACCTGCCGCCGACAGCGGCCTGCTCAAGTACGCCGTGACAGGCAACGCAATCCGCGCGGTCGAGCTGGCGCTGCAGCTCAGCGGCAACCACGGCCTCACGCGGCAGAACCCGCTGGAACGGCACTACCGCGACGTGCTGTGCAGCCGCATCCACACACCGCAGAACGATGCGATCCTGGTGGCCGCGGGCAAGCGCGCTTTGCTCTCGACGGGAGCCGCTGCATGACCGACCTGCTGTTTTCCAGGGCTTCCCGCCGCAGCTGGCTGAAGCAAGGCGCCGCGCTCTCGCTGGCCGCCGCTGGCTCGCTGCGCGTGTGGGCGCAGCCGCAACAGACGACGTTGGTGCTTGGCGACCAGGCCGGTGGCCTGCGCTCGCTCTTCGAGGCCTCGCGCACGCTCGAAGGCGCGCCGTTCGCTTACCGCTGGGCCAACTTCCAGGGGGCGGCACCGTTGTTCGAGGCGCAGCGCAGCGCGGCAGTCGACACAGCCATGGCCGGCGACCTGCCCGTGCTGGCCGCGGCCGTGGGCAAGACGCCGCTGAAGATCGTCGCCACGCGCGTCGGAAAGGCCGACTCGCTGGGCATCGTCGTGCAGCCCGATTCGCCGCTGCGCAGCGTTGCGGACCTGCGCGGCAAGACGGTGATCGTGTCGTCGGCGCGCGGCAGCATCTCGCAGTACCAGCTGTACGGCGCACTCGAAGAAGCCGGCGTGCGGCGCGAAGAGGTAACGGTGAAGTTCGTGCTGCCGACCGACGCAGCCGCCGCCTTCGCCTCGAAGCAGATCGACGCGTGGGCCATCTTCGATCCGTACTACACCATCGCCGTGCAGCAAGGCGGACGCATCCTGCGCGACGGGCGCGGAATCAACACTGCCCTGGGCTTCATCACCGCGAGCGAACATTCGCTGGCCGACCCGGCCAGGCGCGCGGCCATCGTGCAGTTTCTCGACCGGCTGGGCCGAGCGGGCGACTGGGCGCTGGCCAACCCCGAAGCCTACGCACAGGCCTACAGCCAGCTCACGCGGCTGCCGATCGAGTCGTCGCGCATCATCACCGCGCGGGCTTCGGTGGCAGGCCGGCCGGTGAGCGAAGCCGACATCGTCGCGCTGCAGGCCGTAGCCGACCGCTCGGCGCGCGACGGCATCCTGCCGGTGCGGGTGGATGTGCGCGCGATTACCGACACCAGCGTCTGGAAGCGCCCGGCGTGATCGCCACCTTGGCGCCCCTGCGCGAATTCGTCGGCGCCTTCGGCCGGCTGCTCGACAGCGCGCCCGACGAGCCCCGCATTCTTTCTGAAGGCGGCGCGTTGCTGCGCACGCTGGTGGCGCGCGACGACTGGCTGCCCGAGGCCTTTGCCCAGCCCGACCCTGTGCGCTATCGGCAATTTCTGCTGCACGCGGACAGCACCGAGCGCTTTTCGGTCGTGAGCTTCGTGTGGGGGCCGGGACAGGCCACGCCGGTGCACGACCACACGGTGTGGGGGTTGATCGGCATGCTGCGCGGCGCGGAGTACAGCAAGGGCTATGCGCTCGATGCGCAGGGCAATGCGCAGCCGCAGGGCGAGGCGGTGCGGCTCGACGCTGGCGACGTGGAAGCCGTGTCGCCCACCATCGGCGACCTCCACCGCGTGCACAACGCACATGCGGATCGCGTGTCGATCAGCATCCACGTGTACGGCGCGAACATCGGCGCCGTGCGGCGGCATACTTACCCGACGGAGGGCGGCCGCAAGCCCTTTGTCTCCGGATACTCCAACGCGCTGCTGCCCAACCTGGGGGATCGCTCCGCTGAACTCGCATCCTCGAACACCGTATGACGACTGCCTCCTTTCCCGTTTTTTCATTCGCCGCCGTGCGCGAGCGGCTCATCGCCCGCGACGAAACTGCCCTGCTCGACGTGCGCGAGGAAGATCCGTTCGCACAGGAGCATCCGCTGTGGGCTGCGAACCTGCCGCTGTCGCGCATCGAGATCGAAGCGTGGCGGCGCATTCCGCGGCGCGACACGCTGATCGTGCTGTACGGCGAGCACGGCGGTGTCGACCTTGCGCCGCTGGCCGCGAAGACATTGGCTGCGCTGGGCTACACGAACTTGCATCTGCTCGAAGGCGGCCTCGAAGGCTGGCGGCGCGCGGGCGGCGAGTTGTTCCGTGACGTGAACGTGCCGAGCAAGTCCTTCGGCGAACTGGTCGAGCATGAGCGGCACACGCCTTCGCTGTCCGCGCCCGAGGTGAAGGCGCTGGTCGATGCGAAGGCCAACGTGGTGGTGCTCGATGCGCGCCGCTTCGACGAGTACCAGACGATGAGCATTCCCTCGGCCACCAGCGTGCCGGGCGCGGAGCTGGTGCTGCGCGTGCGCGAGCTGGCGCCTGATCCTTCGACGCAGGTGATCGTCAATTGCGCAGGACGCACACGCAGCATCATCGGTACGCAGTCGCTGGTGAACGCGGGCATTCCGAACCCGGTGGCTGCGCTGCGCAACGGCACGATCGGTTGGAAGCTTGCGGGGCAGGTGCTGGACCATGGTGCCGACCGGCAGGCGCCTGCCGTGGTGTCGCAAACGCATCGCGCACAGGCGCAGGCCGATGCAAAACGCGTGGCCGATCTGGCTGGCGTGCGCCGCATCGCGCTCGACGCACTGCAGACGCTCGAAGCGCCGGGACGCACCGTGTACCGCTTCGACGTGCGCACGCCCGAGGAATATGCGGCGGGCCACCTGCCCGGCTTTGCCAGTGCGCCCGGCGGGCAACTTGTGCAGGAAACCGATCACCAGGTGCCCGTGCGCGGCGCGCGCATCGTGCTGGCGGACGACGATGGCGTGCGGGCTTCGATGAGCGCGTCGTGGCTTGCGCAGATGGGGTGGGAGGTTTATGTGCCGGAGGTCGTGCCAACGGCTGCGGACTTCATCGAGACCTCGGCGCCGCCGAGCTCATACCCGCCGGTTGCGGCCGTTGTGGGCGAGCTCGCGCCGAAGAAACTGGCTGCGTTGCTGGAGCAACCCGGCACCGCGGTGATCGACGTGACGACGAGCGCGAACTACGTGAAGCGCCACATTCCCGGCGCCTGGTATGTAATCCGCGCGCAACTTGCGCAGGCCCTCGATGCGGTCATTCCACCGGCGCAGCGCTACGTGCTGACCTGCGGCAGCAGCCTGCTCGCCCGATATGCCGCGGCCGACCTGCGCGCGCTGCTCGATGCGCGCGGCAAGGGCGATATCGAGGTGCTGGTGCTGACCGGCGGCAACGCGGCATGGTTCGCCGCAGGCCTCGACGCGGAGACCGGCGAGACGCGCCTTGCAACCGCGCGCACTGATCGCTATCGCCGGCCCTACGAAGGCACCGATGCGCCGGCCGAAGCGATGCAGGCTTATCTCGATTGGGAGTACGGCCTGGTGGCGCAGCTAGGGCGCGACGGCACGCATCATTTCAACGTGATCTAGATGCAAGCGTTTTGAAAGGATGACAACACGGTGGTGACACTGTGTAGGCTGGGTAAAGGCCGTCATCCGGCGATGCCACGGGACGTTGGTTGTTCATACCGACAACAACTCGTCCCAGGAGCTTTGCCATGAGATTCCCTGTTCTTGCCTTGTCCGCCGCCGCGCTGGCAGCAGTCCTGACCGGCTGCGTGGTCGCACCGGCAGCCCCCGTGTACTCAGCGCCTCCGGGTGTGGCCTATGTGGCACCGACCTACGTGTCGCCCGGTGTCGGCTTCGTGTGGGCCTACCACCCGCGCTACGGCTGGGGCTGGCACCACCCGCAATACGGATGGCACCGCGGCTGGCGCTGAACCGAGGCGGCTGATGCCGCCTCTACACGCCTGGATCAGCTCGGCTCGGCGCTCTTGAACAGAGCGGCGACCTTGCGCTTGGTCTTGATGTTGCTGGAGATGCCGCGTGCGGGCGTTGCAGCCTTGGCGGCAGCTTCCCATGCCGGTGTGGCATCGGGCTCGCCGGCTTCGTAAGGCTTGTCGAAGAACGGATCGCGCGGTGCCGACGGTGCGCGGTGCGGACGTCCACCGCCGCGGCGGGCTTCGGCCTCGCGGCGTTCGCGCGGCTGGTCGAGCACATCGCGTGCGTCGCCGGCTTCGCCTTCTTCGCGCCAGTGGCGGCGTCCGTCGTTGATGCGGCCGCGCGGGCGGTCTTCTTCGAACTCGACGGGTTCGAGCTCGATCTTCTTCTTGATCAGCTTCTCGATGTCGGCCACCAGGCGCGCATCGTTGCCGCCGCTGGCAAAGCTCACGGCCAGGCCCGAGGCGCCGGCACGGCCCGTACGGCCGATGCGGTGCACGTAGTCTTCGGCGTTGAACGGAATGTCGAAGTTGAAGACCGCGGGCACGTCCTTGATGTCGAGACCACGGGCCGCGACGTCGGTGCACACGAGCAGGTCGACTTCGCCGGCCTTGAACGAGGCGAGCGCCTTCAGGCGTTCGTCCTGGCTCTTGTCGCCATGCAGTGCGGTGGTACGCAGGCCATCGCGCTCCAGCGAGCGTGCGAGGCGCGCGCAACCGAGCTTGCTGTTGACGAACACGAAAGCCTGCGTGATGCCGCGCTGCTGCACGATCTGCTTGAGCGCGCGGCGCTTGTCGTCGTCGGCCACGCTGTAGAAATGCTGCTCGACGGTGGAGGCCGTTTCGTTCGGCCGCGCCACTTCGATGGTGACGGGGTTCTGCAGGTAGCTGCCGGCCAGTCGCTTGATTTCGGGCGAGAACGTGGCCGAGAACAGCAGCGTAGTGCGCTGCTTGGGCAGGTAGCTCAGGATGCGCTGCAGGTCGGGCAGGAAGCCGATGTCGAGCATGCGGTCGGCTTCGTCGAGCACGACGTATTCGACCTGGTTGAGCACCGCGTTCTTGGCTTCGATGTGATCGAGCAGACGGCCCGGCGTAGCGACCAGCACTTCGACGCCCTTCTTCAGTTCCAGCGTCTGCGGCTTCATGTCGATGCCGCCGAACACCACCGTGCTGCGCAGGTTGGTGTACTTGGCGTACAGCTTGACCTGCTGCGCGACCTGGTCGGCCAGTTCACGCGTGGGCAGCAGCACGAGAGCCCGGACCGGATGCCGCGCGGGCGAGGTCGAGGCGTTTTCATGCTTGAGCATGCGCTGCAGCAGCGGGAGCGAAAACGCCGCCGTCTTGCCGGTGCCGGTCTGGGCGGCGCCCATCACATCCTGGCCCGCGAGCACGACCGGAATGGCCTGCTCCTGGATCGGTGTCATGGTCTCGTAGCCCATTTCGGCTACGGCGCGCGCCAGCGGTTCCGCCAGCGATAGATTGGAGAAGGAGCTTGTCATTGAGCCCGCTATTGTCGCATTGCCGCAAAAAACGGCAGTGACGGCGGCATGACAACGCCCGCGCCAGCGGAATTGCTATTTATTAGATAGCAACCAATTCAGCACTGGCAGGCCCTTCAAGACGATGCAGCTCAGAGGCTACGCGCATTGAAGGTGTCGCAGGACTTGATATCGCCGCTTTGATAACCCGCGCCGAACCACCGTTGGCGCTGCGCGCTCGAGCCGTGGGTGAAGCTGTCGGGCACCACTGCACGGCCTGCGGAACGCTGCAGGGCGTCGTCGCCGATCTTCTGCGCGGCGTTCATGGCGGCCTCGATGTCGCCCGGGTCGAGCCACTTCTTCGACTCTTGCGAATGGTGGGCCCACACGCCCGCGAAGCAGTCGGCCTGCAGTTCGACGCGCACGCTCATCGCGTTGTTCTGTGTCTGGCTCAGGCGGCTGCGCATGCCGTCGACCTTGGCGGTGATGCCGAGTTCGTCCTGCACGTGATGGCCGACCTCATGCGCGATGACGTACGCCTGCGCAAACTCGCCCGGCGCGCCGAGCTGGTTCTTCAGCGTGTCGTAGAAGCCGAGATCGATGTAGACCTTCTGGTCGCCAGGGCAGTAGAACGGGCCCATGGCCGATTGCCCCGTGCCGCAGGCCGTGGGCGTGGCATTGCGGAACAGCACGAGCCGGGGTGCGTGGTACGTGCCGCCGTTCTGCTTGAAGATGCCCGTCCAGACCACTTCGGTGTTCTTGAGCACAGTGGAGACGAAAGCCGCCTCGCGGTCGCCGGACGGTGGCTTGGGTGCGGGCCCCTGTTGCTGTTGCTGCACCGGGGCTGGACCGCCGCCACCGCTGAGCAGGCTCAGCACCGTGAGCGGGTTGATGCCGAAGACCCAGCCCGCGATCAGCGCGACCGCGATGGTGCCGATGCCGATGCCGCGACCGCCGATGAAGCCGCCGCCCCCGCCACCACCGCCACCTTCACCTTCACCGCGGCGGTCTTCGACGTTGTCCGATTGTTCGTTGCCTTCCCATCTCATCGCAGTCTCCTTGCCGGCCATTGCAGGAGGATTTGCCGGCGGTCGCAGGATGGTACTTGCCCCGGCGCCCTCCGGGGTAACCGGCCGTCAGCAGACGGCCTGGTGTTTCGTCAGGTTTTTGGCAGGGTGACGCCGCGTTGGCCCTGGTACTTGCCGCCGCGGTCCTTGTAGCTGGTCTCGCAGACCTCGTCGCTCTCGAAGAACAGCACCTGCGCGCAGCCTTCGCCCGCGTAGATCTTGGCGGGCAGAGGCGTGGTGTTGCTGAATTCGAGTGTCACGTAGCCTTCCCACTCGGGCTCGAAGGGCGTGACGTTGACGATGATGCCGCAGCGCGCATAGGTGCTCTTGCCGAGGCAGATGGTGAGCACGTTGCGCGGGATGCGGAAATATTCGACGGTGCGCGCCAGCGCGAAGCTGTTGGGCGGAATGATGCAGTAGTCGCCGTGCATGTCGACGAAGCTCTTCTCGTCGAAATTCTTCGGGTCGACCACGGTGCTGTGGATGTTGGTGAAAACCTTGAATTCAGGCGCGCACCGGATGTCGTAGCCATAGCTGGAGGTGCCGTAGCTGATGATCTTGTGGCCGTCGCTCTCGCGCACCTGACCGGGCTCGAAGGGCTCGATCATGCCGTTCTGCTCGGCCATGCGCCGGATCCATTTGTCGCTCTTGATGCTCATATGCGGTCGCTACTGCTGCTGCGGGGGGAGATGGCGCGAATTGTGGCATGCGCCACTGCCCTCCCCGCCGCCCCGGGTGCTACAGCGCCTGCGAAATCACGGTGCGCTCGACCAGGCGGTCGTCGCCCAGCACGATCATCGCGAAGAGCATTTCTTCCAGCGTGCTCGCCAGTTTTGTCTTGCGCGCCAGCAGAGGCGTGGCCGCCGGGTTGAGCACCAGGAAGTCGGCCTCGCAGCCCGGCTGCAGGTTGCCCACCACGCCGTCGAGCCCCAGCGCGCGCGCCGCGCCGCCGGTGTGGCGCCACCAGAGCTCGGAGGGCGCGATGCTCAGGCCGGTCTTGGTCTGGCCTTCACGGCCGACGTAGTAGGCGGCCATCATGGTGTGGAAGGGACTGAAGCTGGTGCCGCCGCCCACGTCGCTGGCGAGGCCGTACGGATAGCCCACGCGGTCGGCCGCGCCGAAGTCGAAGAAGCCGCTGCCGAGGAACAGGTTGCTCGTCGGGCTCACGGCCGCCGCCGTCTTCGTCTCGCGCAGCAGGGCGCGGTCGGCGTCGTCGAGGTAGATGCAGTGGGCGTACACGGCGCGCTCGCGCATCAGGCCGAAGCCGGCGTACACGTCGAGATACGAGCGCGCCTTGGGGTACAGCTCGCGCACCCAGCTCACTTCGTCGCGGTTCTCCGCCACGTGCGACTGGATCCAGGTGTCGGCGTATTTCGCGGCAAGCTCGCTCGCGCCGCGCATCTGGGCATCGGTGCTCGCGGGTGCAAAGCGCGGCGTGATGGCATAGCCCAGCCGGTCGACGTTGTGCCACTTGCGGATCAGCGCTTCGGAGTCGATCAGGCTCTGCTCGGTTTCGTCGCGCACGCCGTCGGGCGAATTGCGGTCCTGCAGCACCTTGCCGGTCATCATGCGCAGGCCGCGGCGCTGCGCGCCTTCGAAGAAGGCATCGACCGAGGCCACATGCGAAGTCGCGAAGGTCAGCGAGGTGGTCACGCCGTTGCGCAGCAGTTCACCGAAGAACACGTCGGCCACTTCGTTCGAATGCGCGGGGTCTGCGAACTTGCTTTCGGCAGGGAAGGTGTAGTTCTCGAGCCAGGGCAGCAAGCCGGGCGAGGGCGAACCGATGATGTCGGTCTGCGGATAGTGGATGTGCATGTCCACGAAGCCCGGCGCGAGGATGCGCCCCGGCAGATGGGTCACGTGGGCGCCGGGGTGGCGCGGCGCGACGGCGGCGTGGCTGCCGGCATCGAGCACGCGCTGGCGGCCGGTGCTGTCGGGGGCCACGACCAGCAGGCCGTCTTCATCGAAAACGGGCTGGCCGGCGGCGTCGAATCGCAGGAGGGAGGCGCGGTAGGCTTTTTTCATCGTGGGTGCGGAGGGTAATCCAGCCCCACCGCACCGCAATTTCCATGCGCATATGAGTGCTATATGCGGAACGCACTCACCGCGGCGGCAGCGCACGCGACTGGATGTCGAAGGGCACGCCGGTCGGCACGGGCCCGTCGCCGTCCTTGCGCTTGGTCAGCAGCGCGTACTTCGATTCGATGAAGTAGACGCGATCGCCCCGCACCGCGCCCGACGAGGGGTCGTTGAGCCCTGTCACTACCGTCTGCAGGCCGAGCTTCGTGCCGTCGACACGCGCCACCGTGATCTGGCCACCGTAGGGGCCTTCGCCGAAGGCATTGCTCTCGAACAGCACGAGCCGGCCGGGCTTCCAGGCGCGGATTGCGTCGACGTTCTTCAGCACGCGCGGCGCCTCGATGCGCGTGACCTCGCCGGCGTTGCCGCCGGTGCCCAGGCCGATGCGCAGCACGTAAGGAGCCGCCGCCACGAGGCTCACATAGACATCGCGCCCACCATCGATGGCGATGCCGTTCAGGCCCTTGTAGGGGCCCGGTCCGGCCAGCGCCGGGTCTTCCTTCCACACCGTGAGCGCGGCAGCGCCCGGTGCGAGCTTCAGCACGCGCGGGTGGTAGGAGTCGGTCACGTAGAGATTGCCGCGTGCGTCCTGCGCGAGGTCGTTGCAGTAGCCGCTGTCGGGCATTGCATAGCTCGCGCGCGGCGCGCCCGTGGCCAGGTCGTAGCGCTTGAGTGCGCTCGGCGTCTGCGGCACGGTGGTGAAGCCGCTGCTGCCCGAGCAGACCCACAGCGCCCGACGATTCGCATCGACCAGCACGCCCTGCCCGTTCGCCAGACCATTGGCGCCTGGCTTCACGAGCACCTCGGCCTTCGGCGCGACACCCGGCTTCAGGCGCGCGACCGCGCCCTCGCGCCAGCTGCCGACGTAGAACGAGCCGTCCGGGCCGATGGCGACGCTTTCCGGATACCAGTCGTCCGGCAAGGCCTGCACCCCGGCCGGCGCAGCCGAAGCCGTCGCCGCCACGAACGCGAGCGACACGCCCCCGAGCAACGCACGCACTCTCATTGCCACACGCGATACACGCGCCCCGTCTGCGGCCCTTCGACGCTGCGAACATAGGCCTGCGCAGCCTTCGCCGCCGACACCGACTCGAATCCGGGAAAGAACGACCCGTACAACGGCAGCGACTCGGTCAGCACCGTCGGGCTCACCACGTTGATGCGGATGCCGCGCGGCAGTTCGATCGCCGCGCCGCGCACGAAACCCTCGACCGCTGCATTGACGGCCGTGGCATTCGCGCCCTGGCGGATCGGCTCGTCCGCCACGATGCCCGTGGTCAGCGTGATCGAGCCGCCATCGGTCAGCACATGCTGGCCCAGCAACGCGAGCCGCACCTGGCCGAGCAGCTTGTCCTGCAGGCCGACGTTGAAGTCGGCCGGCCGCATTTCATTCAGCGGACCGAAGAACAGCCCGCCCGCCGCCGACACGATGGCATCGACGCGTCCCACCGCCGCATACAGCGCCTCGACGCTCGCATCGCTCGTGATGTCGACCTGGAGATCGCCGCGCGTGCGGCCTGCGCGAATCACCTCGTGACCGCGCTCAGCCAGCGTCTGAGCCACCGCACTGCCAATTGCGCCCGTCGCGCCCACAACAAGAACCTTCATGGAGAACCTCGCCAAAAGTGAATCAACAAGCGGCTATTGTTTTACGAACCATTGATTTGATAAATTGCCGTCTGGTTCGGTCATTCGAAACTCTGGATTCTCAATATGGACAAGCTCCGCGCCATGGAAGTCTTCGTGGCCACGGTGGATGCAGGCAGCTTCGCCGCTGCCGCCGAGGCGCTCGACCTGTCGGCAGTAATGGTCGGCAAGCACATCCGCGCGCTCGAAGAGCAGCTTGGCGCCCGCCTGCTGGAGCGCACCACGCGCCGCCACTCGCTCACCGAGATCGGCGCCGCCTACCTCGAGCGCTGCCGCGACGTGCTGGCCAGCGTGCACACCGCCGACGGCGTGGCCGAGTCGCTGCGCGCCATGCCCCAGGGCGTGCTGCGCGTCACCGCGCCCGTGGCCTACGGCGCGCACCGGCTCACGCCGGTGATCGGCGACTACATCGCCGCCTACCCGCAGGTGAAGGTCGACTTAAGCCTCAACGACCGCGTGGTCGATCTCGCGGAGGAGGGCTTCGACTGCGGCATCCGCTCGGGCGCCGCGGTCGACGAGCGGCTCATTGCAAGACCGCTCGCGCTGGCGCGCATGTATGCCGTCGCCAGCCCCGCGTGGGTCGCGCGCCACGGTCAGCCGAAGCACCCGTCCGACCTGGAGGCTTTTCCGCTGCTGGGCTTCGCGACCTGGGGGCCGAACCATTCGTGGCGCTTCACGCGCAAGGGCGAGACGGTGCACGTGCCGGTGCGCGGCCCGCTCACCACCAACAACGGCCAGGCACTGCTGGCCGCGGCCATGGCCGGCGTAGGTGTGATCGTGCAGGCCGATGCGCTGCTCGGACCTGCACTCGCATCGGGCCAGGTGGTGCAGCTGTTGCCCGAGTGGGAACTGCCCACGCGGCAGGTGCACATCATGCGGCTGCCGGAAGCGCGGCCGAGTGCGAAGCTGCGGACCTTTGTGGACTTCGTGGTCGAGCGGCTGGGCTGAAAGATAGCTCTTGATGTCACTCATTCTGGACAAATTTTCAAATTTGTCTAACATGGGAGACATAATGCCCTCCACTTCCCCGCCCACCACAGCCACAGCAGACCGGCGCCTCGCAACGCTCGGCAGCCGCATTCATGCACACCGCAAGGCGTTGAAGGTCAGCGCCACCACCGCCGCAGAGGCAGCGGGCGTGTCTCGCATGACGCTGCACAGGATCGAGCGCGGAGAACCTTCGGTCACGATGGGCGCCTATATGAATGCGCTGGGAGCATTGGGTCTCGACGTCGATGTGGTGATGTCCACTGAGCCGCCAGCCCTTGCGCCGCTCCCAGGGGGCATTCGAATTGCCGATTACCCCCAGTTGCGCCGACTTGCCTGGCAATTGGCCCCGACCACCGAACTCACGCCCGAAGAAGCATGGGGAACCTACGAGCGCAACTGGCGCCATGTCGACACATCCGCACTGGACGCCAAAGAGCGCGACTTGTTGGAAGACCTGGCGCGCACCCTTGGCAGGAAGCCATTGCATGTTTGAACGGCCACACCATCAACGCGTCGCTCAGGTGCTGGCCTCACTCGACGCAAACCTGCTCGCCCAAAGCCATTGCTTCTTCGGCGGAGGCACGGCTATCGCGCTTCGCTACGGCGAGTACCGCGAGTCCGTGGACATCGACTTCCTCGTATCCGACATCGATGGCTATCGCCAACTGCGCCAACTGCTGACGAGGAATCAAGGCCTCGGCGCACTCGCACGCCAAGGCTCCGAGATTCAGCAATCGGCTGAACTTTCGCACCGATCAATACGGCATTCGATCGTCGGTTCGCGTAGACAACACCGAGATCAAGTTTGAAATCGTTCTCGAAGCGCGCATCGAACTTGAATTGCCGGGAGCAGAGGACCGAGTCGGCGACATCGCGACCCTTACGCCGCTCGACATGGCAACGAGCAAGTTGCTCGCAAACTCGGACCGTTGGGCCGACGACAGCGTCTTCAGCCGCGACATCATCGACCTGGCCATGATGAAACCCGGGGCGGCACTGTTGCGTCGAGCAACGAGCAAAGCCAGCCGCGCCTACGGCAACAGCATCGACACCGATCTCACCAAGGCCGTCTTGGCGCTGCTTGCGCGGCCGGGTCGAATGGACCGTTGCATGGCCGTGCTGCAAATGACTCCGACCGTGACGCCCGCGCTGCTTCGCCAGCGCATCAAGGCTCTGTTGCCTCGTGCTGCGCGCGCAGGTCAATAGAGCTAGCGCGCCACCCGCCCCTGCACGCCTTCGACCAGCCAGTTCATCTTCAGGATCTGCTCGTCGCTGAGTTGCACGCCCTTGGCGATCACGACGTGACCTTCGTTGTCACGCACGTCACCGGCAGTTGCGCGAAACGGCTGCAGCTTGCCTGCCGCAATGTCCTTCTGCCGCGCCAGCACCTCGTCCTGCACGGCCTTGGGCACCTTCGTGCCGAAGTCGCCGACGCGGATCATTCCTTCCTTCACGCCGCCCCAGAGGTTGCCGCTTTTCCAGCTGCCGTCGAGCACAGCCTTCGCGCGCTGCGTGTAGTAGCCGCCCCACTGGTGCGTGACCGCGACGATCTGCGCGTCGGGCGCGATCTTGCGCATGTCGGAGTGGTAGGCAATGGCCATCCTGCCGCGCTCCTGCGCCGCAGCCATCACGGCGGTGGAACCTGTGTGGAAGGCGATCACGTCGGCGTTCTGGTTGAACAGCGCCATGGCCGCGTCGCGCTCCTTCGGCGGATCGAACCACTCGTTGAGCCACACCACGTGCACCTTCGCGGCCGGGTTCACCGAACGCATGCCGAGCGTGAAGGCGTTGATGCCCTGCAGCACCTCGGGAATCGGAAAGCCCGCAACGTAGCCCGCAATATTGGTCTTCGTCATGCGGCCGGCCGCGATGCCCGCGAGATAACGGCCCTCGTAGTAGCGCGCATTGGCGGTCGCCACGTTGGGCGCGGTCTTGTAGCCGGTGATCGATTCGAACTTCACCTCGGGGAAGTCCTTCGCCACCTTCAGCGTCGGCTCCATGTAGCCGAAGCTCGGCGTGAAGATGAGCGTATTGCCCTGCTGCGCGAGGTCGCGGATCACGCGCTCGGCGTCGGCACCCTCGGCCACGTTCTCGACATAGGTGGTCTTGACCTTGTCGCCCAGCGCCGCATCGACGGCCTTGCGGCCCTCTTCATGCTGGCGCACCCAGCCGGCATCGGTGACGGGCGTGACGTAGACGAAGCCGATCTTCAGCGGCACTTTCGGCGGCTGCGTTTGCGAGAAGGCGGGAGATAAAAAGCACGCGGCGGCCAGCGCCAGAACGGCGCGGCCCGCGAGGTTTTTGTACATGGTGTTCCTCTACATGGCCCCGGAAAAGCAAAACCCCGCAGCAGGCCGGGACGCCCTGCTGCGGGGTGGGGATTTTATGCCCCGAGCCGTCTAGGCGGCGCGGTAGCGCACCGCGGGCACGGTGCTGGACAACCGCCCCGACATCGCACGCCGCGCCGCATCGAAGGCATCCCACTCGGCAAGGTCGGGCAGCGCGGGAATCGTGACCTGCTCGCCCTGGTCGAGCCCTGCGAGGGCCGCGTCGACCATGTCTTGCGCGGTCATCACGATCTCGCTGGGCAGGTGCTCGATCGGCACGCCCGCGACGCCCCAGAACTCGGTGGCCGTCGCACCGGGCAGCACCGCCTGCACGCGCACGCCCTTGTCCTTCAGCTCGTGCTGCAGCGACTGGCTCAGCGCCAGCACGAAGGCCTTGGTGCCACCGTACACGCCGTTGAGCGTCTCGGGCGAGATCGCCACGATGGAGGCGATGTTCACCAGCGTGCCGGCGCCGCGCTCGACGAAACCGGGCACGGCCGCATAGGTGAGCCGCGTGAGCGCGCTCACGTTGAGCTCGATCATTTCCTCCATCCTGTCGATGTCCGAGCCGAGCAGCGGTGCGGCGGCGCCGAAGCCGGCGTTGTTCACCAGCACGGTGATGTCGCCGCGAGTGCGCAGCACGGCTTCCACGGACGCGATGTCCTTCCGATCGGACAGGTCGGCTGAAAGGACCTCGACCTTTCGGCCGGTCTCGTCCGCGAGCTTCGCGGCCAGTGCGGCGAGGCGCTCGCGGTTGCGCGCCACCAGGATCAGGTCGAAGCCGCGCCGCGCAAGGCGGTCCGCGTACACGGCGCCGATGCCCGACGAGGCGCCGGTGATGAGGGCTGTGCCCTTGCCGGGATTTGAAGTTGCAGTCATGGAGTTTCCTTTGATCGCCACGGGGTTGTGGCCATGAGGGGAAGTCTCCTCCTGCAAGGCTATGGCGTAAATGTCATATAAGCCACCTTTCAGGACATCCGGCGCTTCAGGCCGTGGCGGCCTCTTTCCGGGCCACTCGGCGCACGCTCTGCGGCGGTTGCCCCAGCGTGCGCAGGAAGGCGCGGCGCATGCGCTCGGGGTCGCCGAAGCCCGTTTCGCGCGCGACCACGCCTAGCGCAAGGCTGCCCTCGTCGATCAGCGCGCGCGCCGCCTCCACGCGCAGGTTCTCGACCGCATGCGCGGGCGAATGCCCGGTCTCTGCCTTGAAGGCGCGGCTGAACTGGCGCGGGCTCAGGTGCGCGACCTCGGCCAGTTCCTCCACCGAAAGCGTCTCGCGCAGGTTGGCGCGCGCATGCACCAGCGCCTTCTGGATGCGATCGGACTTGGGTTCCAGCTCGAGCAGCGCGGAGTACTGCGACTGCCCGCCCGCGCGGCGGTGATACACGACCAGCTTCCTCGCCGCGAACCGGGCAGCCTCCACGCCGAGGTCGTCCTCCACCAGTGCCAGCACGAGATCGATGCCGGCCGTCATGCCGGCCGAGGTCCACACCGGCCCGTCGTTGATGAAGATGCGGTCGGGCTGCACCCTGATGGCGGGATGGCGCTTCTGCAGCTCGCCCGCAAAGGACCAGTGCGTGGTCGCCCGGCGTCCGTCGAGCAGGCCTGCATCTGCCAGCCCGAAGGCGCCGGTGCAGATGCTGGCCACACGGCGCGCATTGCGCAGCCCCGCACGCAGAAAGCGGCGCATCTTCTCGGACGTGGGCGCGATGAAGAGCGCGCCGCTCATCACCAGCGTGTCGAACTTCGCCGTGCCGAAGCGCTTGCTGTCGGTGGCCACGCCCGACGAGCTGGTCACGAGGCCGCCCTCTTCCGACAGCAGCTCGACCTTGTAGACCGCCTTGCCGGCATGGATGTTGGCAAGCTCGAACGCCGCGATCGCCGCGAGGTCGAGGATCTGGAAGCCGGGGAAGACGAGCACGCCGATGCGTTTCATGGCCATGTCCTGAAAAGAGGGTTGCACTGAATGACAGACGCGAGGCTAGACGACCTGCGCTGACCGCGTTGGAGTGAGGGATACGCAGCACGGCCTTCCCGCGCGGCGATGGGTGCCGCCACCAATCAGCAAGCGCCAACCCGGCCGCGTCGTCCCACAATGGGTGCTCCCCATGACGCACCCGACAACAACGAACGCAACAAACGCCCCGCCAGCCGAGTCGGGCGCCCACACCCACTGGCAGCGCAACCTCGCCGTCTGCATGTTCGGCTCCTTCACCACCATCATCGCGATGACGCTGCTGCTGCCCTTCCTGCCGCTGTACGTCGAGCAGCTCGGCGTGAAGGACCATGCGGCCATCGTGCAGTGGTCGGGCGCGGCTTACGGTGCCACCTTCTTCAGCGCCGCGCTGGTCGCGCCGCTGTGGGGCCGGCTGGCCGACCGCTACGGGCGCAAGCCGATGCTGATCCGCGCGAGCCTCGGCATGGCGGTGGCGATGGCGCTGATCGGCCTTGCGGGCAACGTGTGGCAGCTCGTGGGGCTGCGGCTGCTGGCGGGGCTGCTCGGCGGCTATGCCTCGGGCTCGATGGTGCTGGTCGCAACGCAGACGCCCAAGGACCGCACCGGCTGGGCGCTGGGCACGATGTCGTCGGCCATCATGGCGGGCAACCTCGTGGGGCCGCTGGTGGGTGGCGTGCTGCCGCCGCTGGTCGGCATTCGCAACACCTTCTTCGCGGCGGGCGCGATGATCTTCGTGGCCTTTCTCGCAACGGCCTTCCTCATCCGCGAAGAGAAGAAGGCGCCTTCCGCATCGAAGCAACGCGGCGCCTCCGACGACACCGGCTGGGCCGCCGTGCCCGACAAGCGACCGCTGGTCGCGATGCTCTTCACCGGCATGCTGCTGATGCTCGCGAACATGTCGATCGAGCCGATCATCACCGTCTACGTTGCCACGCTGGTCGAAGACCCGAACCGCGTGACGATGATGGCCGGCCTCGTGATGTCGGCAGCGGCGCTCGGTAGCATCCTCTCGGCCTCGTGGCTGGGCAAGCTGGCCGACCGCGTGGGTCACTGGAACGTGATCGTCGGCTGCCTTGCGGTGTCGGCACTGCTGCTGGTGCCGCAGGCTTTCGTCAGCTCGGGCTGGCAGCTGGTGGTGCTGCGCTTTCTGATGGGGCTGTCGCTCGGCGGGCTGCTGCCCTGCATCGCGAGCGTGATCCGCCACAACGTGCCCGAACGCGTGGCGGGCAACATGCTCGGCTACTCGACTTCTGCGCAGTACACGGGCCAGGTCGCGGGGCCGCTGCTCGGCGGCTTCGTGGGCGGGCACATCGGCATGCGCGCCGTGTTCCTCGGCACCTGCGTGCTGATGGCCGCGGGCGCCGGGTGGAACTGGCTGGCGAAGCGGCGCTGAAGAAGCACCGCTGCGCCCTCCTCCCTACTCGCTGATGGTCACGCTGCTGTAGGCGGCGTCGGCCTTGATCTCCGATTCGGAGAACGGCAGGCGCAGCCACTGCCCGGCGCTGTAGGCGCGTGTGTAGTCGGCGTTGTGCGGCGATGCCGGATCGTCCGACAGCGAGAAGGTGAGGAAGGTGTGAGCCTCGACGCCTCCTGCGGGGAAACGCACGATCTGCATGTAGCTGTTGCCGTTGGGGTTCGCGTCCATGGTGTAGCCGCCCTTGTCGAGCCGGTTCTCCGAGCAAAGGATCGTGAAGTAGCCCTGGCCGTCGCAGCCGCCCGACAGCGGGATCTTCTGGCCGTTGCGCGTCACGAACAGCGTGTCGCCGCGCGGCGCGTCGAGCGCGTAGCCGCTGGCCTGCACGCGCAGCACCGCCGCGCCGAAGGCCTGCCGCAGGTCCTCGGCAGCCGAAGTCTTCAGGCCGCTCGGTGTGTTGATCGGATCGCTCGCGCTGAAAGGCACTTCATAGAGCCTGTCCGCGGGCAGCCGCGAGGCACGCGCCCAGAACTCGTCCCACACATGGGCGCCGCGCGCCGAGGCCAGGCCGGTGTTGTTCCACGCCTTCAGCACCGCGCATGCGGGTCCGGTGTCGACGCTGCGCGGCGGCGAGAACACCTCACCGGTCTGCGCATCGCCCGTCACGGCAATGCGCGGCACGCCGCACACCAGTTCCAGCGCACGGGCCTTGAACAGTTCTGCTGTGTAGGCGCGGCTGCCGAGCGTCGCACGCTCGACGGCATCGACCGTTGCGCCCTTGCTCGTGTCTTTCGCAATGAGATGGCCGAGCCGCGTGCGGAATGTCTGCGCGTTGCTGCCCGTCGGGCCGAAGATGGCCGGGTACCCCGTGAGCGGCGCCTTCGGGTTGGCGAGCCAGTAGCTGTCGTTCATGTTGGCGACGTAGTCGTCGCGCAGCAGGCTCGGCATGCGCGAAGGGCCGACTGCCCCCTTCTGCACCGAGTCGGCGTCGCTCTGCCAGTCGCAGGCACTGCGCGAGCCGTCGAACACCGGCACGCGCGGCAGCGCGGCCGCCATCGCCTTACCGGCGGGCGTGGTGCAGCCAGCCATCTGCTCGGGCGACACGTTGGGCACCGCGCCGATGTCCGCATACCAGGCCTTGGCGCTGCCACGGCCCACGGCCACGGTGTTGACCCAGGGAATAGCGGCCTCTTCGCGCTGGATGGCGATGAGCTCGTCGAGCGATTTCGCCTGCGCCCAGCGCAGCCAGGTGCGGAAGGTGCGGTAGTTGTCGGCGTTGATGTCGCGGATGGCGAAGGCCATGCTCTGGCTCCAGGCCAGCGCCGGGTTGATCGCGCCCAGGTTCACCAGCGGGCCGTATTCGGAGGTGTAGAGCGTGCGCGTCACCGGCTCGACCTTGCCAGAGGCCTGCTTCACGTTCACGGTGACGGTGCTGGCCTGCATCTTCACCACGCGACCGTCGCGCAGGTAGCTCGTTGCGTCACCCGGAGCGAGCTGCAATTGAAAGAGACCGAAGCGCCGCGCCGCCGACACCGTGTGGCTCCACGCGATGTTGTCGTTGAAGCCGATCAGGATCACCGGCACGCCGAGGAAGGAAGTGCCGCTGACGTCGAGTTGCCCCGGAATGGTGAGCTGCGCCTGATAGAAGCGATCAGGCCCGCGCCAGTACCAGTGCGGGTTGCCGAACAGCAGCGGGCTCGCGTCGCCGGTGGCGGCCGTGCCGAAGCCGATCATGTTGCTGCCCACGCCCGCCTCGCCGCCGACCTGCAACGCCAGCGGCTGCGCGCCGTGCTCCTCGCGCGACGACACCTTGGCGGCAGGCGGCGCCGCATTCGCGATGTTCGAGAGGAAGTTGCTGTAGCCCGCCGCCAGATTGGTGGCGTACATGCGGCGGTAGATGTCGTCGGCGCTCACCGGCCGCACCCACGCCTCGTTGCGGCAGGCCGCATGTGCGTTGCCTGCACCGGCACCAGCCTTCAGCTCGCGCACGTAGCGGTTGTAGCCAGCGGCAAAGCCTTCGACCATGCCGCGGATGCTGGCCGGCTGCGCGCGGGCCATGGCCCCCACCACGTCGGCCGTGATCACGTGCTTGTGGAAGAAGTCGGAGTCGATGTTCCTGGGCTGGCCGATGGTGCTCTTGGCCGTCAACAGCGCCTCGGCGCCGAAGAACTGCGAACGCTCGCCGCGGTAGGTGAGAAAGCTGTCGGCCATGGTGCAGAGATCGTCCTGCGCCTGCGCATAGCCGTAGCCATAGCCGGCACCGGCCCAGTCGTCGGCCTTGATGTGCGGCACGCCCATGGCGGTGCGGCGGATCTCGGCCTTGTAGCTGCCGTGCGGGGGCGTTGAACGGTCGGTAATGCCGGTGCAGGCCACGAGGGCCATGGCAACCGACACGAGAAAAAGCGACCCGAGGCCGCACTTGAATTTCGAGCGCATGCAGTGTTCCTGTTGTGTATGAGGAACGCAGCTGCGTGGGCAATGAGCGTGCGTGGCGCGTTCGGCGGCAATCTTAAGACGGGCGACGCGAACGCCTCGCACGCGCGCCCTTCTTTACATTGACGCCAGCCCCTGCTGATGACCCCAGACGTGCGAGGCGCCGTCGTCGGCGGTCACGCGCACCTGGCTCGCCAGGAAGGACGGCGACAGGCCGAAGTAGCGCTGGAAGGTGCGGCTCATGTGCGCCGCGTCGGTGAAGCCGCTGACCAGCGCCACGTCGGTAAGTGGGCGCCGCACGGTGAACTGCTGCACCGTGCGCCGCACCTTGGTCCACAGCGCATAGCGCTTGACCGACGCCCCCACCTGCCGGGCGAACAGGTGCGTGAGCCGGTCGGGCGAGAGGCAGGCCACCGCCGACAGGTCGCGCAGCGGAATCTGCCCCGCATGCGCGCGGATGGCCTGCAGCACGCGTTCGATGCGCGGGTCGATGGCCGCTTCGCTCTCGGGGAATTCGTTGATGGCCTCGACCAGCTTCACGCTGAGCACCCGCAGCCCGCGGCTGCAAAGCGCGCCGTGCTGCGCCGGATCGAAATCGTCGCGCAGCCGGCCGAAGCGGCGCGCATCGATCGGCAGGATGCCGTGGCCGCCCATGCGCTTTGCAAGCATGCGGTAGGCGCTCGACGCCGGATCGAGATTGAGCGACAGCAGCCCGCAGCCATCGACGTCGAGCCGGCGCGACACGTGCGGAGCGACCAGCGCCGCGGTGCAGTGCACGCGTGTGCCATCGACCGCCTCCAGCGCGAAGGGATGCCCGCTGATCGACGCCAGCAGCGTGGCCGACGAGCGGGCCGTCAGGCCCGACTGGATCGCCGGCGTGATGTAGAGGAACCGGTCATCCCACAGGTGCAGGAAGTTTTGCGTTGCCATGCCGTATCACTTTTGTTTTTGTCTCCAGCGGCGGATTCTCCCGCATCGGAACAGCCATGGGCTGCACATGCTGGCGCACCGCCTCCAGCAGCAGCGTGGCCAGCCGGCCCACCGGGGCCTCGGAGTGGGCCTGCGCGCGATAGAGCACGAGCGATATCTGCGGCAGTGCCGGCAGGGACAGCATCGTGCGATCGATGATGCGCACGTGCGATGGCAGCCCGAAAGGCGTGCGCACCGTGAGGCCCAGGCCGGCCGAGGCAGCGGCCCACAGCGCGGCCAGACTGGCGCTGCCGAAGGCCCGGCGCCATGGCACGCCGGCACGGTCGAGCGCAGTGATGACGATCTCGCGCAGCGGGCACGGGGCGTCGAGCATGATGAGCGGCAACGGCTCCTTGCTCTTGGCCTGGCGCGTGCCGGTGCCGCGGTACTCGCGCTGCGTCCACCAGTCGGCCTCGACCCGGTCGGGCGCCTTGGGGCCGATCCACAGCAGGGGCAAGCGCGCCACGCGCTCGGCATACGGCGACAGGGGCTGGTCGCCCGCGTCCCATGCCAGCGCCAGGTCGAGCTGGCCGAGTTCGAGCCGCTCCCGCAGCTCGCCGCTGCGCGCCACGCAGGCCTCGATGCGCACCTTGGGATGCGCGCGCGCGAAGCGGCCGAGCACGGCAGGCAGCAGCGTCTCGCCGAAGTCTTCCTGCAGGCCGAGGCGCACCCAGCCCTGCAGGTCGGCGCCGCGCATGGCGGCGCTGGCTTCTTCATTCAGTTCGAGCATGCGGTGCGCATAGGCCAGCAGCGTTTCGCCGGCGTCGGTTAGCTCCAACCCGCGGCCGGCCTTGCGGAACAGCACGGTGCCGGCCTGCGATTCCAGCTTCTTCAGCTGCGCGCTCACTGCTGAAGTCGAGCGGCCCAGCTTGTCGGCGGCACGCGCATAGCTGCCGAGCGCGATGCCGGTGGAGAAAGTGCGCAGCACGTCGAGATCGAACATCACCTGGCTCATGTCGGGGCTCCTTCTTGACCGTCCTGTTTTTCAGGATGATTGGCGCATTATTTTCTGATTTTCAAAACCTTGTCGGCGGCGGACACTGCGCCCAACATGACGCAATCTCCCTCTTCCTCCTCTACGTTCTCGCCGCGCCACCGCTGGAAGGTGCTGACTGCCGGCGTGGCCGCCAACGCGGCGTTCTCCGTGGCCTTCAGCGGCATCCCGATGACCGCCGTGCTCATGCGCACCGGCTACCAGCTCGACAACGCCACGCTCGGGCTGGTGCTCGGCCTCATGGGGCTAGGCATCGCGGTGAGCGAGTTGCCATGGGGCCTGCTGACCGACCGCTGGGGCGACCGGCCGGTGCTGCTGATGGGCCTGGGCAGCACGGCCATCGCGCTCGTGGCTATGGCGCTGTGGGCCGCACCAGCGGCGGGGCACATTCCCGGCCTGGGCTGGCTCGGCGCCGGGCTGCTGCTGGTCGGCCTGCTTGGCGGCAGCGTCAACGGTGCCAGTGGCCGCGCGGTGATGACGTGGTTCGACGCCAGCGAGCGCGGCCTCGCGATGAGCATCCGGCAGACGGCCGTGCCACTGGGCGGCGGCATCGGCGCGCTGGTGCTGCCTTTCGTCGCCCTGCACTTCGGCTTTGCCGCGCTGTACGGCCTGCTCGCGCTGTTGTGCGCGCTGAGCGCGGCGATGAGCTGGGCGTGGGTGCACGAGCCACCCATTGCGCCGCGCGGCAACAAGACCGTGGAAGCGGCCGCACCCAAGAGTGGTCCACTGCGCGACGTGCGCGTGTGGCGCATCGTGGCCGGCATCGGCATCCTCTGCGCGCCGCAGTTCGCGGTGCTGTCCTTCGGCACCGTGTTCCTGCACGACTTTGGCCATGCGGGCTTCGCGACGATCACCGCGACCATGGTGTTCACGCAGGTCGGCGCGATGGTCATGCGCGTGTGGAGCGGTCGCTGGACCGACCGGCGGCGCAACCGGCCGGCCTACCTGCGGGCTTGCAGTGCGCTCAGCGTGCTGCTGTTCGCTGGCCTCGCGGTGCTGGTGATGGTCTCGGGCACGCATGCCGCCGATTCAGTTGCGCTGCGCATCGCGCTGGTCGTGCTGCTGGGCGTGAGCGGCGTGTGCGTGTCGGCCTGGCACGGCGTGGCCTACACCGAACTCGCCACGCTGGCCGGTGCAGCCCGCGCCGGCACGGCATTGGGCATGGCCAACACCAGTGTGTTCCTGGTGTGCTTCGTCACGCCGTTTTCCATTCCGTACCTGCTGGCGCTACAGGGCTGGCCGATGGTGTGGCTGGCGGCCAGCGCCTGCGCGCTGGTGGCGATGCCGCTGCTGGTGCCGCGGCCCGCCGTTGCGGATCAAAAAGTCGCGAAGGCCGCGTTGAGCCGGTCGACGTAGGCACGCTTGGCAGCCGCGTCGATGAAGCTGCCTTCGAAGCTGTTCGCCGCGAGCTGCCAGGCCTGTTGCACATTGAGCCCGGTGGCCGCGAAGGTCTGCGTGAAGTTCTGGTTCATGTAGCCGCCGAAGTAGGCCGGGTCGTCCGAGTTGACGGTGGCGACCAGGCCCGCGCCCAGCAGCGCGCCAAGGTTGTGCTGCGACAGGTCCGGGAACACGCAGAGCTTGAGATTCGACAGCGGGCACACGGTGAGCGGAATGCGGTCTTGCGCGAGCCGCTTCATCAGCGCAGGGTCCTTGGTGCTTTGCACGCCGTGGTCGACACGCTCGACCTTGAGCACGTCGAGCGCGCTCCACACATAGGCCGGCGGGCCCTCTTCGCCCGCATGCGCGACAAGGTGAAAGCCAAGCTCGCGGCAGCGTGCGAACACGCGCGCGAACTTCTCTGGCGGATGGCCGACTTCGCTCGAATCGAGCCCCACGCCGATGAATTTGTCGCGGAATGGCAGCGCCTGCTCCAGCGTCTCGAAGGCTTCTTCCTCGCTCAGGTGCCGCAGGAAACACAGGATGAGCGTGGCGCTCACGCCCAGCTTCGGTTGCGCATCGACGCAGGCGCGGTGCAGTCCGTTGATTACCGTTTCCATCGACACGCCGCGCGCCGTGTGCGTCTGCGGGTCGAAGAACATCTCGGTGTGCACCACGTTGTCGGCCGCGGCGCGCTCCAGGTAGGCCCAGGCCATGTCGTAGAAATCCTGTTCCTTCAGCAGCACGCTGGCGCCGGCGTAGTAGATGTCGAGAAAGCTCTGCAGATTGGTGAAGGCGTAGGCCTTGCGCAATTCTTCGACGCTGGCGTAGGGAATGGACACGCCATTGCGCTGCGCGAGCGCGAAGATGAGCTCGGGTTCGAGCGAACCCTCGATATGCATGTGCAGTTCGGCCTTGGGCATGGCGCGCAGCAACTCGGGCAGGCGGTCGGCTGCGATGCGGTCGAAGCTCTTGTCGTAGGCGGGGCGGAAATCGGTCATGGTGGGGGACTCTGCTGCTGCGTTTTGATCCCGCACAGCATAAAGCCAGCCATGGCCGGCGCGATGCCTGAAACCGTATAGCCGTCAGTCAGTCGATGCTGCGCGCCGAACTGGTCAGCGAGCGCGCGCACAGCAGCAGCGTGGGCGCCAGCTTGCGCACGGCTTCGTCGATCGTCCAGCGGCTGGTAGGCGCCACGATGTGCACCGAGGCCACCGGCCGCCCCTGGCTGCCCAGCACGGGCGCCGCGATGGTCATGTCGCCGAGGAACAGCTCCTCGGCATTGGTGGCAAAGCCCTGCAGCCGCGCCTGGCGCAACGTTTCGAGGATTGCGTCCACATCGGTGCACGTGTGCATGGTGTGGGCCACGCGGTCGGAGGCCTCGATGAGCGAGCGCGCCTCTTCCTCGGGCAGCGCACTCAAAAAAGCGCGCCCCGAAGCCGTGCAGTACATGGGAATGCGGCTGCCGATGGGCATGTGCACCGGCACGAACTGCGCGCTGACGAAACGCGCCACGTAGACCATGTCGAGCCCGTCGGGCTCGGTGAGGCAGGAGGTTTCCGTCGTCACCTTGGTCAGCTCCGACAGGAAGGGGTTGGCCATGTCGATCAGCGAATGGGCCGCCAGGTAGTTGAAGCCGATTTCCATCACGCGCGGCGTGAGCTGGTAGCGCCGCGTCTTCGGGTGCTTGCGCACGTAGCCCAGTTTTTCGAGCGTGAAGACCATGCGCTGGGCCGAGCTCTTGGTGATGTCGGTGGCCTCGGCCACGTCGGCCAGCGTCATGGTGCGCCGCCGTGCGCTGAAGGCGCGCAGCACGGCCAGGCCCTTCTCCAGCGACTGGTTGAAAAGCAGGCTCTGGCTGTCTTCGGGGGCTGTGTCGGGTGTGGCGTCCATGGCGCTGGAGTATAGCTACAGTCTCTTGAAATATCGAATATCGATTCTTAAAACACGACTAGTGGTTTTCATTTATTGATTAGAGATTCAAAAGAATCGACTATTGGCATGCATGTTGCATCGCAGGGTGCATCACCTTTTTCCGTTCCCTTTCCGTTCATTTCCACTTTTCAACGTCCTTTTCCTCCGAGGAGTGCTTCCATGAATCGCATCGTTCGCCGCCTTCACCGCCTGGCCCTGGGTCTTTGCATCGCCGGGACCGCCTCGCTGGCCATGGCACAAGGCGCCACCCCGACCTACAACGTGGGCGCCACCGCCACCGGCGTGCCCTTCACCTTCCTCGACGTGAAGACCAACACCATCCAGGGAATGATGGTCGACACCGTCACTGCCGTAGGCAAGGCGGGCGGCTTCAACGTCAACGTGCAGCAGACGGTGTTCTCGGCGCTGATTCCCTCGCTCACGGCCCGCAAGATCGACATCGTCTCGGCGGCCATGCTCAAGACAGCGGCGCGCCAGGAAGTGGTCGACTTCAGCGACCCGGTGTATTCGTACGGCGAGGGCCTGATCGTCAAGGCCGACGACACCCGCGCGTATGTCTCGCTCGACGAGCTCAAGGGCGAAGTGGTGGGCGCGCAGGTCGGCACCGTGTTCCTCGACATGCTGAACAAGAAAGGCATCTTCAAGGAAGTGCGCAGCTACGACTCGGTGGCCGACATGACGCGCGACCTTTCGCTCGGACGCATCAAGGCAGGGCTGGGCGACCAACCCATCATGGCCTACCAGATCCGCCAGAACACCTTCCCCGGCGTGAAGCTGGTCGACAGCTACAAGGCCGTGAACGTGGGCGATGTGTGCCTGGTGGTGCGCAAGGGCGACACCGAGACGATGGCCCGCATCAACAAGGCCATTGCCGCCGTGAAGGCTGACGGCACGCTCGCCAAGATCGTCCAGAAATGGGGGATCTGATGCACACCCCCAGGCTTCGCGCACTTCGTGTCGCTTCGCCAACCCCCTTGCAGGGGGCAACACCTGCCGCCCGGCAAAGCCGGTTCCGCGGTGTTCCCCGAATGGGCCTGACTGCGTCGGCCGACCAGTTCGATGTGCCGCGCATCAAGCGACGAGGCTGATGCAGATGGCTGCTCCCACCTTTCTACAGAACGCGCAGGACTTCCTGCCGATCCTCCTGCAGGGCGCGGTGGTCACCGTACAGGTTACGGTGCTCGCCTTTCTGCTGAGCAGCGCGCTCGGCCTGGCGCTCGCGCTGATGAAGCTGTCGCCCGTGCGCGCCCTCTCGTGGGCCGCCACGGTGGCCATCAACGTGATTCGCGGGCTGCCGATCATCGTGCAGCTCTTCTATATCTACTTCGTGCTGCCGGAGTTCGGCGTGCAGCTCACGGCCTTCCAGGCCGGCGTGATCGGGCTGGGCATTGCCTACTCGGCGTACCAGGCCGAGAACTTCCGCGCCGGCATCGAGGCGGTCGATCCGGGCCAGCGCGAGGCCGCGCAGGCCATGGGCATGCGCTCGGCGCTGATCATGCGGCGCGTGATATTGCCGCAAGCCTTTCGCATCGCGCTGCCGCCCTACGGCAACACGCTGGTGATGATGCTGAAGGACTCCTCGCTGGTCTCGACCATCACCGTGGCCGAAATGACGCGCGCCGGCCAGCTCATCGCCTCGTCGACCTTCCAGAACATGACGGTCTACACGCTGGTCGCGCTGCTCTACCTGTTGATGAGCCTGCCGCTGGTCTACGGCCTGCGTCGGCTAGAGAAGCGCTTTGCCGCCGGGAGAAAACAACCATGATCCACGTCGAAGGACTGGAAAAGCGCTTCGGCACGCACCGCGTGCTGCAGGGTGTGAGCCTGAACGTGGACAAGGGCGAGGTCGTGTGCCTGATCGGCCCTTCGGGCTCGGGCAAGTCGACGGTGCTTCGCTGCATCAACGGGCTGGAGTCGTACGAAGGCGGCGAAGTGCGCGCCTTCGGCGAGCGGGTGGACCGCAACGCGCCCAACATCCACCGGCTGCGCAGCCGCATGGGCATGGTGTTCCAGCGCTTCAACCTGTTCCCGCACCGCACCGTGCTGGAGAACGTGATGGAAGGCCCGGTCTACGTGCTGCGCCAGAACGCGGCGCAGGCGCGCGAAGAAGCGCTGGCGCTGCTGGCCAAGGTGGGGCTGGCCGAGAAGGCACAGGCGTATCCGGCCCAGCTCTCGGGTGGGCAGCAGCAGCGCGTGGCAATCGCCCGCGCGCTCGCGATGAAGCCCGAGGCCATGCTGTTCGACGAGCCCACATCGGCGCTCGACCCCGAGCTGGTCGGCGACGTGCTCGGCGTGATGCGCGCACTGGCCGACGAGGGCATGACGATGATCGTGGTCACGCACGAGATGGGCTTTGCGCGCGAAGTGGCCGACCGCGTGTGCTTCCTGCACAGCGGCAGCATCGTCGAGGAAGGCCCTTCCGCGCAGGTGCTGGGCGCGCCGCGCCAGGCGCGTACGCAAGACTTTCTGCGGCGCGTGCTGCACCCCTCCGGTGCCGTGGCGTCCGCGGAGGTGCGCGCATGAGCGTTCGCGCGTTGCCTCCTTCGCTCTGGGCCGACACCGCGCCACCCGCTCCACCGACACCGCCGCTGACCGAATCGCGCAAGGCCGACGTGCTGATCGTCGGCGGCGGCTTCACCGGCCTCTCGGCTGCGCTGCACCTGGCCGAGGCCGGCGTGCAGGCCTGCGTGCTCGAGGCGCACGAACCCGGCTGGGGCGCGTCGGGGCGCAACGGCGGGCAGGTGAATCCTTCGCTCAAGCACGACCCCGATGAGCTGGTCCAGCTCTATGGCCATGCGCGTGCAGAGCCCTTGATCGATGCAGTCTCGCGCTCGGCCGACCTGGTGTTCGACCTGATCGCCCGCCACGGCATCGACTGCCAGCCGGTGCGCAAAGGCTGGATCCAGGCCGCATACGCACAGAAGGACGTGGCCGCGCTGCATGCGCGCGCCGAGCAGTGGGCGAAGCGTGGCGTGACGACACTGCAGCTCGACCGCGCCGCCGTCAGCGCGCGACTCGGCACCGAAGCCTTTGCCGGCGGCTGGCTCGACGGCCGCGCTGGCAGCATCCAGCCGTTGGCCTACACGCGCGGGCTGGTGCGCGCCGCGCAGGCCGCGGGCGCTGCCGTGCACGGCGGCACCGAAGTCACGGCGCTGGAGCGCCGCGGCACGCACTGGCATGCGAGCACATCGACTGGCGCGAGCGTCACCGCCGAGCAGGTCCTCATCGCGACCAACGGCTACACCGGCGCGCTGTGGCCGAAGCTGTCGAGCACCGTGCTGGCCGCCAACAGCTTCATCGTCGCGACCGAACCGCTCAAAGGCGCAGCGGCCGACGCCATTCTTCCGGGCGGCGAAACCGCCTCGACCTCGCAGCGCTTGCTGCTCTACTTTCGCAAGGACGCGCAGGGCCGCCTGCTGATGGGCGGGCGCGGCCACTTTGCCGATCCGGCCGGGCCCACGGATTTCGCGCACCTCGAACGTTCGCTCGAACTGCTGTTTCCCCAACTGGGGCCGCTGCGCTACGAGTACCGCTGGGCCGGCCGCATCGCGGTCACGCGCGACTTCATGCCGCACGTGCACACGCCCGCGCCGGGCGTGACGGTGGCGCTGGGCTACAACGGACGCGGCATCGCGCTGGCCACGAGCATGGGCAAGCACGTGGCGGCGCGACTGGTCGAAGCGGGCGCCGATTTTCCGTACCCGGTAACGCCGATCCAGCCGATTCCACTGCACGGATTGCAGCGCTTCTACGTGGCGGGCGGCGTGGCCTGGTACAGCCTGCTCGACCGGCTGGCCTGAACGCGCTCAGCCCTTGTCCGACTTGCCTGCCGCGTCGGCGAACTTGCTCAGCAGCCGGTCGACCATCCACGGCCGGCTGTCGCGATCCTCGGCCGCTTCCTTGCGGCGGATCGCGTCGCGCACGACGATGGAGCCGATGTAGCGGATCGGCTCGGGCGGAAACTGCCCCAGCGGCCCCTGGATGAGCGGGCTGCGCGTCCAGGCGTTGTCCTCGTCCAGCAGCAGCGAAGAGAGGATCTGCCCACCCATGTAGGTCGGCCCCACGCCGTTGCCCGAGTAGCCGAAACCGTAGTAGATGTGCGGCGCGCCGTTGAGCTTGCCGAAGAACGGGAAGCCGGTGACGGAGCGGTCCGACGGCCCGTTCCAGCTCGCGGTCACCGGCACGTCGCGCAGCGAAGGAAAGAAGCCATGCAGCGCGCGCGTGAGCTCGGCCTCATAAGGTGAGCGCTGGTCGAACACCGGCGCGATGCGCCCGCCCCAGGTGAAGGTGTTGCCGCCCTTGCCCAGCATCAGGCGGCCGTCCACGGTGGTGCGGTAGTAATAGACGAAGGTGCGCGAATCGAGCACCGAGACGCCATCGACCAATCCCGTCGCGCGCAGCAGCTCGGGGCATTTTTCCGTGATGACCATGTCGCTCGACACGATGGCGATCGTGCGCTCGAACTGAGGCAAGGCACTGGCCATCCACGCATTCATCGCCAGCACCAGCTTCGGCGCCTCGATGCTGCCGGCCGGCGTACGCACTGTGACCGGATGGCCTTGCGTGAAGTCGATCATCGGGCTGCGCTCGTAGATGCGAATGCCCATGCCCAGCGCCACGCGCCTCAGCCCGCGCACCAGCTTGCCCGGATGCACGGTCGCGGCGATGGGCGAATACACGCCTGCCAGGTTGCGCGCGGAACCCGAGCGGCGCGCGACTTCTTCGGGCGGCAGCGTGCGGTAAGAATGAATGCCGCAGTCCTCCAGCCCCTTCATCACGGGGTCGAGCGCGCCGACCTGGGCCTGCGAGGTTGCGGTGTAGAGCGTGCCGTCCTGCCGCAGCTCGGCATCGATACCCTGCGCGCGGCAGAAGTCGGCGATGTGCTGCACCGCATCTTCCGAGGCCCTGACGAGGCGGATGGCCTCGGCTTCGCCGAACAGTCGGCGCAGCGTGAAGAACTTGGTCGACCACGTCAGCAGGCAGCCGCCGTTGCGCCCACTCGCACCGGAGCCGCAGAGATCGCTCTCGACGATGGCGATGTCGAGCGCCGGGTTGCGTTGCTTCGCCTGGATCGCGGTCCACAGCCCGGTGAAGCCGCCACCAACGATGCAGACGTCGGCGCGCTGTGCGCCCTGCAGTGCAGGTGCGAGGTCGCCGTCGTTGAAGAGGGCCTGTTCGATCCAGAAGGGGCGCATGTCGGAAGGCTCTCGGTTTCAGGTTATGGCTGCGGCGTGGCAGCCTGCCTCGACGCGAGCACCATGTGCCGCGCGTAGTGCATCAGGTCGGGCGTCTTCGCATCGGCACACTTGGCGCTGTCGTCCCAGCGGCGCAGGCGCACCGCGTCGAGCGCATGCGGTAGCGCTTCGAACTGCCTTGCCTGTGCTTCGTCGAACACGCCGCCCTGCAGCACCAGGCTGCGCTGCGAATCGGCCGACAGCGCTTCGAAATACCCCGGTTCACGCGCGCACAGGAAGCGCTTGGCGTCCACGTGCAGCCGGATCGGATCGAGCGTGGCCGGGCCGAACAGGTGCTTCAGGAAGGCGCGGCTGCGGTACTGGTGCAGGTCGTCCAGGCCCTGCTGCGTGGGCGTGCCATCCATGTCGTGCAGCAGGTGCCCCAGGTCGTGCAGCAGGCTTGCGGTGATGAGTTCGCTGGAGGCACCGGCCTGCTCGGCCAGGTGCGCGGACTGCAGCGCGTGCTGGAGCTGCGTGACGGGTTCACCGTCGTACTGCGCGTGGCCCTTGGCCTCGAACAGGGCGACGATGCCTTCCACGTCCAACGGTACAGCGAGCGATGCGGCGACTACCACGGCAACGAATAAGTCTTGGTATTGGTAAAGCTCTTCATGGCCTCGAGCACGCCTTCCTTGTATCCGAGGCCCGAGTCCTTGATGCCCCCGAAGGGCGTGAGCTCCAGGCGATAGCCCGGCACCTCGCGCACGTTGACGCTGCCCACGTTCAGCTCGCGGATGAAGCGCGTGATGTAGTCCATGCGGTTCGTGCACACCGCAGACGACAGCCCGTAGGCCGTGCCGTTGGAGATGCGGATCGCCTCCTCGATCGTCCTGAAGCGGATCACCGGCGACACCGGCCCGAAGGTCTCGTG
>NZ_FOII01000036.1:0-19714 GCF_900111625.1 Variovorax sp. OV084
CGCCTGGCGTTCCATGAGGAAGACGACTTCGTGCTCCAGGTCTGGACACGCGATGGCCGCTCGGTGGCTGAGCGTGAGGGCATCCGGTAATCGGCGTCGCCGTTGCGCGCATAGTGAGGGCGCGCGTTGCGCCGGTGCAAGCTCTCACGGCGTTCACGCAGACGCAGTTGGTGATTCGAGCGGTGGCGTGACGCCTTCCTGCACGGCATGGCTCGCTGCGCAGCGTTCCAGGAACAGGTACAGCACCAGCCCGCCTGCCAGCGGCAACAGGTAGTACAGCGCGCGGTACGCGAGCACCGCGCCCATCAGCGCGCCCTGCTTCACCGTGCCCGACAGCAGCGCCAGGTACACGGCCTCCAGCACGCCCAAGCCTGCCGGAATCGGCGTGATCACACCGACGATGGACGCCGCGAGCAGCACACTCAAGGTGATTGCGTAAGGCACTTGCTGGCCCAGCAGCAGGTACATGGCCGCGCCCATCAGCGCCCAGTTTCCGGTAGAGAGCGCAAGCTGCATCACGGCGACTCGCACATCCGGCAAGTGAAGGTGCTTGCCCCTGAATGTCCATTCGCGCTTGCGCGCGACCGCGCATGCCACCACGTAGCCTAGCGCCAGCAGGATCATCACCATCCCGAGCGCGCGCAACGCGCCCTGCCCGATGTGCGCCCGGCGCGGCGGCTCGATGACACCAGCCGCGAACAGGCCGCCTGCCAGCAGCCCGTAGCCGAGCCAGTTGGCGGCAAGGCTCAGCCCGACGATCTGGGCAACGGTGGCTTCGTCGAGGCCGGCGCGCGCGTAGAGGCGCGCGCGCATCGCGATGCCACCGACCAGCGAACCGAGGTTCAGGTTGAATGCATAGCTGGTAACGGCAATGGCCCAGGTGCGCCAGTAAGGCACGCGGTGGTGCAGGTGGAGCTTGCCGATCAGATCGAAGCAGCCGTATAGCGCATGGCTGGCCGTAGCAAGCCCGAGCACCGCGAGCAGCAGCCACGCCGAATAGCGCTGCAGCGCTTGCCACGCGCCGGCCCAGTCGACCTTGTTCGCATACGACAGCAGCAGGCCCAGCACCACGAGGCCGAACAGGGGCAGTGCCCACCGGCGAAGGCGCCGCCACTGCGATACGCGGGTGCTGGCGGCAACCGGTGCCGCATGGGCAGCCTGGAGGCTCATGGCGACGGCCTCAGGCTGGGTCCCGCTTGCCGTCGCGCTTTTCAGGATGTGTGCGGGGCTGCCTGTCTGCTTTCCCGGGTGTCTTGTGCTCAGCTTCGCCCTTGTCGTGGAGCTTGCTGTTGCCCACATCCTCCATCAGCCGTTCACCCTCGGTGTCGGGGCCGTCGCTGGGAACGGACTCTTCCTGCGTGACTTCGGGTTCTTCATGCGTGGAATGCGGGGCGGGGGTCGGCTTGGGCATGGGCGGCTCCTCAGGCATTTGCGGATTCACGGAGTCTTCGGTGTCCGCAGCAGCAGCACCGACATCCGCCGCCGACTGCGGGTGCAGGACATTTGCCATAGCCACTGCACGGCTCGGCATGGAGACGTTTCCCAGCGGTTTCCCAGCGTTCTTCGAGCAAAAAGCGGCGCTCGCCTACATGCGCTCGCCGGGAAGGAGCGATCTTCGTTTGCATCTTTGCCTTCATCGGAGAAAAGCCATGTCACAGCGAAGAAGCGTTCATTCAGCAGGCAGTCCCTCCAAGACGCCCGAGCCGACCACCGGTGCAAAATCCAGACGGGCGCACGCCGGCAGAGTTGCCGAGCAAGCCTGCCAAGAAGAAAGCCGGCGACGCCGTACCGCGCTCGCAATCTGCAAAGCGCCAACCCTGAGGCTGAGGCATCACAGCTCGCGCCATCTTCCACCGCTCAAGCCAGGATCGCCATGGAGTTCCGTCAGGGCGAAGTGAAATCGTCTGACAAGAGCGCCAATGCCTTCGGCTCAGATTGGATTTCTTCCGGCAACTCACGAAGGAGCCTCCGATGATCCGAAAACTCGCATCCGGCGAATATCGTCTCTACTCCCGCAAGACCGACCCCAAGACCGGCAAGCGCCGCAACCTCGGCACCTTCAGTTCGCGAGAGCAGGCACAGCAGCACGAGCGCGAAGTTCAGTACTTCAAGCGCCACGGCTGAAGAACAGATGCGGCGCGCAGACTGGACGCACGGCAACGCGGTGCGCCTGCTGGAAAACGGCGAAGAGTTCTTTCCCCGTGTATTCCACGCGATCGCCCAGGCCACCGAAGTCGTCCTGGTGGAAACGTTCATTCTTTGCGAAGACAAGGTGGGAATAGCCTTGGCAGAGGCGCTGTGCGCGAGCGCATCGCGCGGTGCAACGACCGTTCTCACCATCGACGGCTTTGGCTCGCCCGACCTTTCCGACGCATTCATTGCCCGGCTGACAGACGCTGGCGTGCGTGTGCGCATCTTCGACCCGGGCCCCGCCGTGCTCGGCCAGCAACTCAATCTGCTGCGCAGAATGCACCGCAAGCTGCTCGTCGTGGACAACAGAGTCGCCTTTGTGGGCGGCATCAATTTTTCGGCCGACCACTTGATGGATTTCGGGCCAATGGCCAAGCAGGACTATGCGGTGGAACTGTCCGGCCCCATCGTGGGCCGGATCCGCAAATTCATGGTGAAGACCGCTGGCTCCGAGGGGCCCGATATTTCCGGGGACGCCTTTGATATGCATGACAGCGCGGGCGGCACTGCGGCCGTTCTGTTCGCCGCACGCGATGACAAGGACTCCCCCGACGGCATCGAGCAGATATACCGACATGCCATCCGGGCGGCCAGTACAAGGATCTGGATTGCCAACGCCTACTTCTTCCCGGGCTACAGACTCTTCCACGAATTGTGCAAGGCGGCTCGACGCGGAGTCTCCGTCAAGCTCGTCCTGCAAGGAATGCCTGATCTCAAGTCGGTGAGGTTCGCAGCAACGCTGCTCTACGGCCACCTGCTGCGCGCGGGTGTGGAAGTGCACGAATACTGCCCGAGGCCCTTGCACGGCAAGGTCGCGATCATCGACGAGGCATGGAGTACCGTGGGGTCCAGCAACCTCGATCCATTGAGCCTTGCGCTCAACATGGAAGCCAACGTCTTCGTGGAGAGCGAAGCGTTCAACAGGCAAGTCGCCACCCGGCTGCAGGCGATGAGCGCGCAGTGCCTGCGCATCCGCCCGGAGTCTCTTCGACTGTGGAGCCGCTGGCCGTTGCTCGGCAGCTTCATCGTTTTTCACGTTCTGCGATGGGCATCGCGCATCGGCACCTGGCTTCCGCGAAGAGTGCAGAAGTTCAAGACCCCGAGAAGTGCGGAAAGCACCTGACATCGCGCAGGGACCGCCATGCCAAGACCTTGCTGCAAGAGCACGCGATGAGCCAGGCGGCTTGAGATTGCCCGTACTGTCCTTATCTGCCCGGCAGCTGCCTGCCGTGTTGCGTTGCCGCGATGCCTGCCGTAGCCTGTTCTTCCAGTGGCCCTGCATTCTTTTCATCCCGCCATCGCCCGGTGGTTCCTTGGAACCTTCCCCGGCCCCACGCCCGCCCAGGCCGAGGCATGGCCAGCGATTCGCGCGGGCCGCGACACGCTCGTCGCCGCGCCCACCGGCTCCGGCAAGACGCTCACAGCCTTCCTGGCGGCCCTGGACGAACTGGTCCGCCGGGGCCTTGCGCCCGAGGGCCTGCCGGATGAAACCGCCGTCGTCTACGTCTCGCCGCTGAAGGCGCTCTCCAACGACATCCGCCTGAACCTCGATGCGCCTCTTGCGGGCATCCGCGCCGAGTTGGAGGCGCTGGGTTTGCCCGACGTCGACATCCGCACCGCCGTGCGCACTGGCGACACGCCGCAGCGCGAACGCCAGCAGAGCCTGCGGCGGCCGCCGCACATCCTCGTGACCACGCCGGAATCGCTCTACGTTCTGCTGGGCTCAGCGTCCGGCCGCCAGATGCTGTCGACCGTGCGCAGCGTGATCGTCGACGAGATCCATGCCATCGCCGCGAGCAAGCGCGGCAGCCATCTGGCGCTGTCGCTGGAGCGGCTGCAGGCGCTGTGCGCTGCGCAGTCGGGCGCGCGCCCGGTGCGCATCGGCCTGTCGGCCACGCAGAAGCCGATCGACGAAGTGGCGCGTTTTCTGGTCGGCACAGGCGCGCTGCGCGCCGATGGCACAGCCGACTGCGCCGTCGTCGACATCGGCTATACCAAGCAGCGCGACCTGGCGCTGGAACTGCCCCCGACGCCGCTCGAGGCGGTGATGTCGGGCGACCAGTGGACGCAGGTGTATGGGCGCGTTGCCGAACTGGTGTGGCTGCACAAGACCACGCTGGTGTTCGTCAACACGCGCCGCATGGCCGAACGCGCGGCGCGGCACCTGGGCGACATCCTCGGCAAGCAGGCGGTTGCCGCGCACCATGGCAGCCTGTCGAAGGAAACCCGCCTCGATGCGGAACAGCGCCTCAAGCGCGGCGACCTGAAGGTGCTCGTGGCCACGGCATCGCTCGAGCTGGGCCTGGACATCGGCGACGTCGACCTGGTCTGCCAGCTCGGCTCGCCGCGCGCCATTGCCACGTTCCTGCAGCGCGCAGGGCGCTCGGGCCACGCCGTGGGCGGCGTGCCGAAGGCGCGGCTCTTTCCGCAGTCGCGCGACGAGCTGGTCGAATGCGCCGCCCTGCTCGACTGCATCCGCCGCGGCGAACTCGATGCGCTTCGCGTGCTGCCCGCGCCGCTCGACGTGCTGGCGCAGCAGATCGTGGCCGAGACCGCCTGCCGTGAATGGAACGAAGACGATCTTTTCGCGCTCGTGCACCGCGCGTGGCCCTATGCGCAGCTCACGCGCGAGCGCTACATGGAAGTGGTGCGCATGGTGTCCGAAGGATTCACCACGCGGCAAGGCCAGCGCGCCGGCTATGTGCACCGCGATGCCGTCAACCACCTGCTGCGCGAACGCAAGGGCGCGCGCATGACGGCGCTGACTTCCGGCGGCACCATCCCCGAAACGGGCGACTACACGGTCGTGCTGGAGCCGCAGGCCGACAAAATTGGCACGGTCAATGAAGACTTCGCGGTCGAGAGCCTGGCGGGCGACGTGTTCCAGCTCGGCAACACCAGCTACCGCATCCTGAAGATCGAGCCGGGGCGCGTCCGCGTGGAAGACGCGCAAGGCGCCGCGCCCAACATTCCGTTCTGGCTCGGCGAAGCGCCAGGGCGCAGCGACGAACTGTCGTTTGGCGTGTCGCGGTTGCGCGAAGCGGTGGCGCAGGCACTGGAATCCGGCGGGCGAGACGCCGCGATGAAGCTGCTGACGCAAACCCTCGGCCTCGACGACGAATCGTCACGCCAGATCGTCGAGCATCTCGCGCATGCACTTGCCGTTCTGGGCGCGCTGCCGACGCAGCGTACGCTCGTCATGGAGCGCTTCTTCGACGCCTCCGGCGGCATGCAACTGGTGATTCACTCGCCCTTCGGCAGCCGGCTCAACCGCGCGTGGGGCCTGGCGCTGCGCAAGCGCTTTTGCCGCACCTTCAATTTCGAGCTGCAGGCCGCGGCGACCGAGGATGCCATCGTCCTTTCGCTGTCGACCAGTCATAGCTTTCCGCTCGACGAAGTCGCGCGCTACCTGCATTCGGCCTCGGCCCTGCACGTGCTGGTGCAGGCCCTGCTCGATGCGCCGCTGTTCGGCGTGCGCTGGCGCTGGAACGCGACCACCGCGCTGGCGCTGCCGCGCTTCAGCGGCGGGCGCAAGGTGGCGCCGCAGTTGCAGCGCATGCGCTCCGAAGACCTGCTCGCTGCGGTGTTTCCCGATCAGGTCGCATGTGCGGAGAACATCGTCGGAGAGCGCGAGATTCCCGAGCACCCGCTGGTGGCACAGACGCTCGACGACTGCCTGCACGACGCAATGGATGCCGACGGCTGGCTCGCACTGCTGGGCCGCATGGAGACTGGCGAGGTACGCGTGCTCGCGCGCGATTTGCCAGCGCCCTCGCCTCTCGCGATGGAAGCGTTGAACGCACGGCCCTATGCATTCCTCGACGATGCACCTTTGGAAGAGCGCCGCACGCAGGCCGTGCAGAACCGCCGCTACACCGATCCCGAAAGCGCCGACGACGTCGGACAACTCGACGCGGACGCTATCGCCAGCGTGCGCGAGGAGGCTTGGCCGCAGCCGCGCAGTGCCGACGAGATGCACGAGGCGCTGGGCATGCTCGGCGCCTTGAGCGACGACGAGGTGGCGCAGCAGGCGGCCTGGAAGAAATGGCTCGTCGCGCTCGCCAAGGCCGGCCGCGCGACGCGCCTGCTGCTTGAAGGCAAGGGGCGCACCGCGCGCGGCCTGTGGGTGACGGCCGAGCGGCTGCGGCTGCTGCAGGCCATCGCACCCGATGCGCCGATGCAGCCAGCCATTACAGCGCCCGCCGACGCCGAGCAACCGGCGGACCGCGACGCGGCACTGCGTGAACTGCTGCGCTCCCGCCTCGGCGGGCTCGGACCAGTCACCGCGGCGCAACTGGCTGCGCCGCTGCTCCTGCCGCCTGCCGACGTTGAAGGCGCACTGCTCGCGCTGCAAACCGAGGGCAGCGTGCTGCAAGGCCGCTTCACGCCCGGTACGGCAGACCTCGAATGGTGCGAACGCCATCTGCTGGCACGCATTCACCGCTACACGCTCAAGCGCCTTCGCCGCGAGATCGAGCCGGTCGAGCCACGCGACTTCGTGTGCTTTCTTTTCGAATGGCAGCACATCGGTGCGGCCGCGCGCATGAGCGGGCCCGAGGCGCTGTCGGGCATCCTGTCGCAACTCGAAGGCTACGAGGCGCCTGCCCCACTCTGGGAAGCCGAGTTGCTGCCCGCGCGTGTGACCGACTATTCCGGTGCCTGGCTCGACGACCTGTGCACGGCGGGACGCGTGCTGTGGACGCGGTTGCGGCCAGCCGCCACGGAGGGCCGCAAGGGAGGGGGCAACCTGTCGCTGCGCGCCACGCCTGTCGTGCTGCTGCCGCGCCGCAGCGCGGCGCTGTGGACCAGCCTGGCACCGGCTCCGGCCGACGACGAAACACTGGGCTCGCGTGCCATGCGCGTCGCCGCGCACCTGGCGCAGCACGGTGCCTGCTTCTTCGACGAGATCGCGCTCGGCACCCGTCTGCTGCCGGTCGAGATCGAAGAGGCGCTGACCGAACTGGTCGCCAAGGGGCGTGCGCGGTGCGACAGCTATGCCGGCCTGCGCGCACTGCTGGTACCGGCGTCCAAGCGCGCATCGGCCGACACGAGGCGCCGGAGGCGTACGCCGCTCTTCGGCATCGAGGACGCAGGGCGCTGGACGCTGGTGCGGCCACCCGCCGCCGCCGAAGCGATGGCGGCCAGCTCCGCGGAAGCGATCGAACAGGTCGTGCACGTGCTGCTGCGCCGCTACGGCGTGATCTGCTGGCGCCTGCTCGAACGCGAGGCCGCATGGCTGCCGCCGTGGCGCGATCTGGTGCGCGTTTGCCGGCGGTTGGAGGCGCGCGGGGAGATCCGTGGCGGGCGCTTCATCGCCGGGGTGTCGGGCGAGCAATTCGCGCTGCCCGAGGCGGTTGCGTCGATGCGGCAGGTGCGCAGGCAGCCGGGCGACGGCGCGCTGATCGCGCTCGCGGCCAGCGATCCGGCCAATCTGCTGGGAACCATCGTGAACGGGCCCAAGGTGCCGCGCGTCGCGGGCTCGCGCGTGCTGTACCGCGACGGCGTGCCGATTGCGACCAGCGTGGCGGGAGAAATCGCATTGCTGGTGTCGCTCGACGCGGCACAGACGCAGGCAGCGAGGCACGCGCTTTCGCTGGAGCCATCTCTGCGCACCTTCGAGCCCGCCGCGCAACCGTCCGCTTGAGTTCCGTTCCGGGACAGAATTTTTTTTGGGCGATCCGCGCCTTGCTCAGTTGGCTTCGGCGCTGTGACCGCCGTCGGCTCACTGCGTGAAGTTGTCCTTGATCAGGTCCACCACGTCCGACGACCGGCCGCTGAGCACTGCCTTGGCCGAATACAGCATCGTGCCGGCGACCTGGCTGAACTCCACCTTCGGCGGCATCACCAGTTCCGTGCGGTTGACCGTCACGTCCAGCAGGGCTGGCCCAGGGTGCGCCAGGAAGGCACTCACCGCATCGGGCAGTTGTTCCGCGCGCTCCACCTTCTGCCCGTAGAAGCCGATCACTTCCGCCAGCCGCGCGAAGTCGGGGTTCAGCAGGCCGGTGTAGTTGTCGAGCAGCCCTTCGACCTTCTGCTCGAGCTCCACGAAGTTCAGGCTCGCGTTGTTGTAGACCACGACCTTGATCGGCAACTTCTCCTGCACAGCGGTTATCAGGTCGCCCAGCAGCATCGCGAGGCCGCCATCGCCCGAGAGCGAAATCACCTGTCGCCCGGGATACGCCTTTTGCGCGCCCAGCGCCTGCGGCATCGCATTGGCCATGGTGCCGTGCAGCAGGCTCACGAGTGTGCGGCGCCGGCCGTTCATGGTCAGGTGGCGCAGCGACCACACCATGGGGCTGCCGCCATCGGCGGTGAAGATGGCGTCGTCGGCGGCCAACTCGTCGATGACGCGCGTCAGGTGCTGCGGGTGAATCAGCCCTTCCTTGCCGGGCCGCTCGTCGCGCCTCAGCGTCTCTACCGCCTCCTTGCGGTGGCGCAGGCATTCGTCGAGGAAGCTGCGGTCACTACGCTCTTCCAGCAGCGGAATGAGCGCCTCGATGGTGTGCGCGACGTCGCCGACCAGTCCGAGCGCCACCGGATGGCGCCGCCCGAGGTGGCTGCCATCGGTGTCGATCTGCAGGATGGTGGCCTTGGCGGGATAGAACTGGCTCCACGCGAAGTCGGCGCCGAGCAGCAGCAGTGTGTCGCATTCCTGCAGTGCGCGATAGCCCGACTCCACGCCGAAGATGCCGGTCATGCCCATGTTGAAGGGGTTGTCGTACTCCACGAAATCCTTGGCTCGCGAGGTGTGCGCAATCGGCGCCATCAGGCACTGGCCGAGCGCGATCAGCATCTCGTGCGCGCCTTCACAGCCGTGTCCAGCATAGATCGCGATCTTCTTTCCCTTGCCGAGCAAGGCGGCCAGTTGTGCGAGTTCGCCGTCGTTGGGGCGGACCACCGGTGCGGTGCGGTGCACGGCGAAGGTCAGGCCCTCCTTCACCTCGGTCTGCGCGATGTCGCTCGGAAGAATGACAACCGCCACACCGCGCCGGGACAGCGCGGCCTGCGCCGCGAGCGCCACGACCCGCTGTGCCTGCTCCGCCGACTGCACCTGCTCGCAGAACACGCTGCAGCCGGTGTACAGCGATTTGAAATCGACCTCCTGAGGAAACTCCATGCCGAGTTCCGTCGTCACAACCTGGCTGGCGATCAGCACCATCGGGGCGCGGTTCCGATTGGCCTCGAAAACGCCGTTGATGAAATGAAGCCCGCCCGGCCCGCATGAACCGGCACAGGCCGTGAGTTCGCCCGTCAGGTGCGACTCCGCGCCCGCGGCGAAGGCAGCCGCCTCTTCGTGTCGCACATGCACCCATTCGATTTCGCTGTGGCGGATCGCGTCGGTGATGTGGTTCAGCGTGTCTCCGACGATGCCGTAGCAGCGTTTGACGTCGGCTTGCTGAAGGGTTTCGATGACCAGGTCGGCGACTTTGCGGCGGGCCATGTGTGCTTCCTTTGCTGTGCTTCCTTTGCTGCAAAGCGCAAAGGCTACGGCGCCTCGGGTGGATGCCCGTGGGCGGGCGTCGGATACCTCGGTAGGACTTCTCCGCACGAAGCGCTTCAGGACGTCCGGAGAATATTTCGCAATGCAGGCTACGTCTCGCCAGCCAATTCCCACTCCGACGTGATGCAAGGCCTGACAAGTGGCTTCATCGTCTTTCACGTGCTGCGATGGGTCTCGCGCATCGGCACCTGGCTGCCGCGCAGGCTGCAGAAGTTTCAAGACCGTGCGCCACGCCAGCGGCGGCAACCGAGCCTCACCGCGCCTCGGACGATGAGCGGTCTTGGGCCCATCGCATGGCCTGTTGCTCGGCATGGCGCAGCGCCTCCGCCTCACTGCCATATGCGACGTTGTCCGTATCGGGTGGCAACCGACTCTCTTCGCCACCACTGCCATGACGGTAGAACACCACCGGCCGGAAAGTCAGCTCGTCTATCCGCTGCGCCGCACAGGAAAACAGCCACCCTCGGTAGCTGAAGGTGAGAAGCCGCGCCCGAATGCCGTCCGACGCCCCGGTCTCGGCGGGAGCACTCGGCATAGCGGGGCCGCTGCCGATGTTCATTCAGGCCTCGGCGCTGCGGTACTGGTCCCGCAGCGCCTTGATCTGGTCGTGGTTGCGCTGGGCGCCTTCAGCCACTTCTGCCGCGCACGCACGGAAGCCGTATTGGCCGTCGCGCGAGTTCTCCGGAAGGTCGTTCAGAACGACGATCACCTGACCGTTCGACACCGCCTCTGCGGCGACGGAAGTTTCGTTGATATCGCTGGTCATGAGTTGCTCCATGAAGGGCCGGTCGCCGTAGCGCCAGCCGGATTCCGGAAAGAAAAAATTGCAATGACCTTTCATGATCAAAAAGGTGTGGCACGCGCTCTGTCGTCTCAACCCAATGACGCTTGTAAGCTTTGTCCGAGGGGGCAAAGCGCCGGGCCTAGGTTGCCGCCGGCTCCTCGACCGGCTCGCGCTGTACCTCGTACAGGAAGAAAGGCGGTGTGTCAGGCCGGCTGCGCTGCAGCAGAAGTTTCGCGACGTTGTAGACCGGCACGCCGTTGATGGTGCGCCCCTCCAACGCACCACGGTGCGCATGGCCATGGAACACGGCATCCATCGGATACCGCAACAGCGGGGCCTCCAGCCGGCTGCTGCCCAGGAAAGGAAAAATCTCCACCGGCTCGCCCTGTACCGTGCCAACGACGGGCGAGTAATGCAACAGCGCGATCCGGCGCCGCGTGCGCAGCTTGGCGAGCGCCGACTCCAGCTTCATCGCCTCGTTCAGCGCCTCCTGCACGAACAGCTTGATCGCCGGCTCGCCCCAGGCGCCCAGCGAGCCGCGCCCGAAGCCGCCGCCAAAGCCCTTGACGCCCGCGATTCCGGCGGCGACATCGCTCACCTGCTGCTGGCTGGCGCCGAGCGGCTGGACTGGGCCAGCCTGCTGGAGCGCTTTGGCCCTCACTGGCGGGTGCTCCTGGCCCACCTGACGCTGTTCGGCTACATCTATCCCGGAGAGCGCCACCGCATTCCCGGTTGGGTCATTGCCCGTCTGATCGATCGCCTGACTGATGAGATGCGCGAACCGGCGCCCTCCTCGAATCAGAACGTATGCGCGGGCACCCTGTTGTCGCGCGAGCAGTACCTCCACGACGTCGAGCAGCTGGGGTATGTGGACGGACGCCTCACACCCGTGAGCGGCATGACGGAACGGGATGTAGCTGTGTGGACCAAAGCCATCCAGGCCGGCCAGGCTCAGGCGTCGACGTCGATCAAGGCCAATCCCGTCTCCCGGTCGCACGTCTTGCGCAAGTAGCCCGGTGACTCGACAAGCAGCACTTCGAGCGTCGGCTGCACGGTGGCCTGGAGCACGTGGCCACCGATCGTGCTGCCGTCGCGCCGTCCAAGGACTGCATGCGCATGCACCTTTGGTTGGTCGCCATCCAGCGCTATGTCACCGTTGAGAGAGAGAACCTCGACCTGCTCTTCGACGGGTATCCGGTCGTAGTCCTTGCGCTCCCAGTCGAAGTAGCCGAGCACCGCCGCGCGCAACGCACCGATCGCGCTGAAGCGGCTGGCCGACAGCGCATGCTCCTTCGCAAACTGTTCGAGGATGGGGACGAGGTCGTCGCCCTTGTCGAAAACCAAAGCGATGGTGCGCTCCGGGCCTTTGTTGAGAATCTTTGATTTCATCTGAAGAGTTCCTGTCGAGCCCTTAACGTGGGGAGTTCTGCTTGCAATCTTCGGCGGCTCCCCTGCAGTCGTCCTGGCGTGATCGCTCAGAGGGGTCGACGCGAGGCTTGCTGCCATCGCCTGGCCTGGCATCTGCAGGCGGCCTCTCGACCATGCCGGGATCCCTGTTGCCCGGAGCGGGCTTCGCCAGCCGCGGATCGACCTTGGCGGGCGGCTTCACGACGATCTCCTTGTCAACGCCTGGTTGCGCGTCGGAGCCGGCCGGCGGTGGACGCTGCGGCTTGTCGGTCGCCTGCGCCGCGGCCGATCCGGCAAAAAGTGCCAAGGTGCCGGCTACCCAAATGGATCTCCTGGAAAGCATCGATTTCGCTCCTTCGAACATGAAGCTCACCAACAGCCCGAACCGTTTCATCGAGACGTCTTCGACCGTGTAGGCATCCTTCGCCAATGGCCGCAAGTCGCTTTCGCGGCCGCCCGCACGGCATTCCGTCAGGGTGAGGTGAACCCGTCCGACATGGCCCCAGGCAGATGCAAATCAAATTGATCCAGGGAGCACAACCATGACCACCCGGACCGCCGACAACAACCTCGCCACTGGGAAGACCGCCACGCTGTACCGCATGGTCATACCGGAGCACATCTGCCCCTTTGGCTTGAAGGCGCGGTTCCTGTTGCGGCGCAAGGGCTATCAGGTCGACGACCGATGGTTGATGACGCGAACGCAGACCGATGCATTCAAGGCCGAACATCACGTGCAGACCACCCCGCAGATCTTCATCGAGGGCCACCGGATCGGCGGCTACGACGACCTGCGACGCCACTTCGGCCTGCCGGTGCGCAATCCGGGCGAGGCGTCGTACACGCCCGTGATCGCGGTGTTGGTGGTGGCGCTGCTCTTGGCGGGCGCGAGCTTGCTGGCTGCGAACCGGCCGCTGGGCAGTCCGCAACTGCTTTCGTCGTTCATCTCATTCACGATGTGCATCCTGGCGCTGCTCAAGCTGCAGGACGTGGAGAGCTTCTCAACCATGTTCCTCAACTACGACCTGCTGGCCCGACGCTTCGTGCTCTATGCCTACCTCTATCCGTTCGCGGAGCTGCTGGCCGGCGTGTTGATGGTGGCGGGTCGGCTGCACGAGATCGCGGTGCCGGTGGCGCTCTTCGTGGGAAGCGTCGGCGCGATGTCGGTCGTCAAGGCCGTGTACGTCGATCACCGCGAACTCAAGTGCGCGTGCGTCGGAGGCAGCAGCAACGTGCCGCTCGGGTTCGTATCGCTGACCGAGAACCTGATGATGGTGGCGATAGCGCTGTGGGTGATCGTGGATGCCTGAGCACCTACGGAGTGGCTCTGTCGATTCCGATCACAGTGATCTTGCCGTCCCGCTCCAGCATCGCCAGACGAACGGAAGAAAGATCGGCGTCGCCCAGCTTCTGGCGAACTGCTTCATCGAGATTTCTCCGCGAGACCAGCGCCTTGCGCATGGCGTCCTGGTCGAGATGAGCGTCGCGCACTAGCGTGATCTCGCGGCCATTCACGACATCTTCGAAGGCCGCCCAGCGCGCGCTGCCCAGTGCCACGGCCCTGTGCACGACGACTAGCGCAGTGCCTGCTGCGATGGTGCTCCAGAACGGCGAAGCGCCCACCACTGCCCGGCTGAGCACGGCGCCGAGCAAGACGGTGATGCAGGCGTCGAAGGGGCTGTGCTGACCGAAGGAGCGTCTTCCCGACGCGCGGATCAGTACAAGTGCAATAAAGAACACAGCGATGGCTCGGGCGGCCATCTGCCAGGTCTCGAGGTCCGAGCCCGTGCCGAAGATCCATTCGAATTCCTGTTTCACGGCTCTCTCCTACTTCGTCGCGAACGGGTTTCGCAGGCCACCATGCCTCCTGTGTCGGACTGAGGTCAGCGTCATGCGCGCTCCATCAGGGAGTGCTTCGTTCGAGGCGCAGCTTTCTTGAAAATGGCGGACGCCAACGCCAGGTCTTCCAGCCATTGCTGCCATGCCTCGTCCCTTTGCGCCGGATCGCCCCTCAACAATGCCGAAGGGTGCAGCGTTACGAGCACGCGGCGACCGGCCTCGTCTTCGTGCCACCGCCCACGCTCGCTCATCACCGCGACCCGACGGCCCAGCAGCGAACGCGCCGCCACGCCGCCGAGTGCGACTAGCGCAACCGGCCGCACCAGCGCGATCTCGCTCTCCAGCCAATGAAGGCAGGCGTCGGCCTCGCGCTGAGCAGGCGTCTTGTGAATCCGGCGCTTCCCCCGCAGCTCGTATTTGAAATGCTTCACGGCATTGGTCAGATAAAGCCGGTCACGCGACCAGCCCAACTCCGCTACCGCTCTATCAAACATGCGCCCCGCGGGACCAATGAAAGGCCGCCCCTCCAGGTCTTCCTTGTCGCCCGGCTGCTCGCCGACGACCATCAGCCGCGCATGCACCGGCCCTTCGCCGAACACCGATTGCGTGGCGAGCGCGCCGAGCGGGCATTCGCGACACGCATCGGTCGCTCGACTCATCTCGCGTAACTTCGTCGTCGCGTATTTCAGGTCGCGTTCACGCGCAGGCATTGTGTTTTGTGTCAGTGACGGAATCAATGACGCGAAGCTCACGCAATTGAAAGGCCATTGCCGTAGGACGCCTTTGTTTGCCGACGACGGTGACGGTGCCGGGCCCCCACGACGACATCGGCATTCCAGGAGCGGGCACGCCCCTTGTCCATTCATGTAATTCCGTCCTCCCCATGGAAAAGCTCGATATGCCACCCGCCCCCAACGAAAGCACGGAGCTCGGCCGCCTGGCCGGTGAGTTCAGGGCCATGGAAGCACTGTGCACCGCCCTGATCGCCTGCCATCCCAAGCCGGTCATATTGCGTACGGCCTTCAAGTCAAGCAGCGGGCAGTTGCTCGCGCTTGCCAGCGCCTCGCCGGAAGCGTCGGCGTCCTTGCTGCAAGGCATGGAAGCATTGCTGGGCACCTTCGTCGAAGCCATCGACCATTCCGCCGACCGGCGGCTTGCCTCTTCGAGGCTGGCGCGAGAACGCATGTTCCGCCCCCTCTGGTGAGATGGAGGACGGCCCGATGGCATCGAGGAACGCCGAGAGGGTCGCCCCGCCCTAGCGGCCTCTACCAGCGCCATCGGGCCGTCGCAAGCAATAACGGTCCTGCTCACCGCCTCTATGCAGCAGATGCCGCGTTTTGCCGCTCCACGTAAGCGCGCAGTTGTTCCGTGAGCTTTTCCTCGGCGATTTCTCGCGCGGACTGGTTCAGGCTTACGAGGACGCAGCGATGGATGCCGCGATTCGCTCGGGATCTCAGGACATGTCTGGCTGGCCGTTCGAGGCCATGAGCCCGCCGTCCACGGGCAGAGCGACGCCGTTGACGAAGCTCGCGTCGTCGCTCGCCAGGAAGGCGACCACAGCCGCGATTTCCGCGGGGTCCGCGCCCCGGCCAAGCGGAATGCGCTCGCTAAACCGGGCCATGAGGTCGCTATCCTTCTTCATGTCGGCCGTCATCGGCGTGAAGGTGAGGCTGGGGCACACGGCGTTGACCCGCACGCCGTCTCTGCCATGGTCGAGGGCCAGCGCCTTCGTGAAGTTGACGATGGCCCCTTTCGAGGCGTTGTAGAAGCCCATCGCCCAGTCGCCACCCAGCCCGGAGACCGAGCCCGTGTTGACGATGCAGCCCTTGCTTTTGAGCAAATGCGGCATGGCTGCGCGGCATCCGTGGAATACGCCGCCGACATTGATCGCCATGAGCCTCTCCCAATCATCGAACGGCGCTTCGGTGACGGTGCCTTCGACGGCGATGCCTGCGTTGTTGAAGAGCACGTCCAAGGCGCCAAACCGCTCGACGGCGGCGGCCACCAGAACCTGCACTTGCTCGTACTTCGACACATCGGCGGCCTGGACCAGGGTGCGCTCGAGCGGCAGGTCGGCGGCCACGCGCTCCAGCTTCGAGAGCGTGTCGCCGGCCAGGACGACGTTCGCTCCTTCGGCGGAAAAACGGCGCGCCGTGGCTTCGCCGATGCCAGAGCCCGCACCGGTGACGATGACGGTCCTTCCGACGAATCGTTGCATCTGCTGTTGCATCTGACCTCCTTGGCGGTTACCTGACTGGCGAAGTAGGCGGCGATCCAGCCGGGCCAATACCGCTGGAAGTCCCGGGGGAAGTACCGCCCGCCGGACGAGGCGCCGTGCCGTGCATGTGGGCCGCAGGCGGCGTCACCTCGCGGGCCGACTCCCGGGCACGCTTGTCAACGATGAAGAAATACGCCAGCGCGCCCACGAACACCATCACGGCGACGACGATAAAAAACGCGAACACGCGCGAGTTGTCCCGGTCGTCGTTGCGGCTGTGTTGCAGGCTCTGTTGCCGTGACGCCGTCTGTCTTGGTGTGGTCTGGTTGGTCATGATCTGCGTCCCTTCATTCAGGTGAATGCGGATGGAAAGGAAGCTAGGACATCTCGAGGGTGCGTATGTCGGATATGACCTCACTCCGGTGTCGCAAAAAACGCTCACGCGAGACAACCAGCAAACCGGAAAACCTCCTACAGCCCATGCCAAGCATTGCCGATGAAGCGAAGCGACAGCATGAGGGAAACCATCCCCCTGGGCTTTGAATCAATCGCCAACGCCTCCCAGATGCGTCGGCGGCAAGGAGAAAGTCATGGCCATCTCGGCAAACGTCATCTCGTCGGACCGCGTCGAGGGAACGACCGTCTACAACGCAGCGGGCGACAAGCTCGGTACCATCGATGACCTCATGATCGACAAGCTGTCCGGCCAGGTGCGCTACGCCGTGATGGAGTTCGGGGGCTTCCTTGGTATGGGCAAGGACCGTTACCCCATTCCCTGGAGTATGCTCAAGTACGACACGGCCCAGGACGGCTACGTGGTTCCCCTGCAAAAGGAAATGCTCGAAGGCGCGCCGAAGTACGACGAGACCAAGACTCCCGATTACGACGACCGGTACACGGCCACCATCAACAAGTACTACGGTCTTTGAGTTCGCGTTTCAGACCGGACGCAGGGCACCGGGTGCCAACACTTGCTATCGATGGTCGACCATTGCCTTCGCAGCCGCGTCTATGTCAGCGTCATCGTGCCGGGCAAGGCGCTGGCACCGCAGTGGCTGAACATGAACGCCGCGGTGCGCCACTGTAGTGCTGGTCTTGGCATCTGGGGCTGGGCAGGCAACCACGAAGGCGACGCGCCCGACGTGTTGATGGCCTGCGCGGGCGGCGAGCCGACGTTGGAGACGTTGGCTGCCGTCGACATTCTTCGCATGCAACTGCCCGAGTTCAAGGTCCGCGTGGTCACGTTGTCGGCCTGTTGGCGCTGCAGTCGCCATCAGCACATCCGCACGGGCTGCAGGACGCGGCATTCGATTCGATCTTTACCACCGACCGGCCCGTCATCTTCGCGTTCCACGGCCATCCGTGGTCGATCCACCGCCTGCTCTGCAAGCGCACCAATCACGAAAACTTTCACGTGCACGGTTGCCAGGAAGAAGGCACCACGACAACGCCGTTCGACATGACGGTGCCGAACCGGCCCGGTCGCTTCCATCTGGCGGCCGATGCCATCGACCGGGTGGTGCGAATCCGCGACCGTGCAGGGCATGTGCATCCGCATGATCGACTGCTCGAACACCGGGCGTACGTCACGCAGCATGGCATCGACATGCCAGACGTCGTCGGGTGGCGCTTCAGGTCGTAGCCATGCGTTGGCACTCCGTTTCGCACTGCCGGCATGCTTGCGCGCAGTTTCGGCAATGGTCCATGTCGTGAATGGCGCATTCGGCTGCGCAGCGTCGGCAGATATCGGCGCACAGGCTGCAGACGAGCTCCGCGTTCTCGCTGTTTCTTGCCATGATTGTCGCGGCAGTGGTGCACATCGCCGCGCAGTCCAAGTCGAGCGCAATGCAGCGTGCCAGGGCGCTCGAAGCTTCTTTGACGCATGCTGCCGCGCAGCGATTGCAGGCCGTCGCACAGGCATCGCAAAGCTCGATGCAGCGACCGAAATCAGAAGGGTCCCGCCCGGGCACGACCGTCGCGGTGACGCGCGCCTCGGCGCTGGGAAGATTCGTGTTCGACATCGAATACTCCTTGAAAAACAGGATTGAAAAAAGTGGGCTCGTTTTTCGCCCCGAGCGAGGCACTCCAATGTGGGATCAGGCCGACAGCGGGCGTCCTCCGCAACTCGTGTGCGCCCCTGGCGCCTGCAACTCAAAACTTCGCCATCGGCGGCCGCTGCTCTTCGTTTGCGCTGCTTTCGTCATCGACGATCGCGATTCTCAGCCGCGCTCTTTCGTGCTTGCGCAAGAGGTCTTCGCATCGATCCATTGACTCGGCATCACACGGCGGCTCGTCGCCACAGTCGCTCAGGAACTGCGACTCTTCGAAGGTCAGTCCGCAAAGGACTTCCTGGTCCCATGAATTGACGACGAGGTGACTGCCGCCAAGGAGCTGCGCACGTCGCTGCGTCGAAACTCTGAGTCTCTGCGATTGGAGCTGTTGGGATGCATAGACGTCCACCAAAATGAACTGACCCCAAAAAGTTGGACAAAACTTTGGGGGTTCTACTTGAAGAAATATTCAGAGCAAGTCAAGCTTGCTGCCGTTCAGGCATACCGTGCCGGCGCGCTGGGCTGGAAGGCCACTGCGAAGGCGCACGACGTGGAAACGTCATCGCTTCGCAAGTGGGTTGCGGCGTACGAGGTGCATGGGCCCGACGGAGTGCGAGAAAAGCGTCGGGAGCTGTACAGCAGAGAATTCAAGCTGAAGGTGTTGCGGCGAATGCGTGACGAGGACCTCTCATATCGGCAAGCGGCTGCGCTGTTCGACATCAGGAACTTCAACATCATTGGTACTTGGGAGCGCGCGTATGAGCGAGATGGGATGCCCGGCCTGGCTCCCCAGTGGGCTGGTCAGCGCAAGAGAATGACGACTCCGGAGAATCAGAAATCAACGTCCCCGCCTCGGGAGGACGACAAACGGACTCGCGAGCAACTTCTGGAGGAACTGCAGTCTTTGCGACTGGAGAATGCCTACCTAAAAAAATTGGATGCCTTAGTTCAATCTCAAGCGAAGTCAGCGCCCGGCAGAAAGCGCAAATCGTGATTGAGCTAAGGCAGCACTACCCCCTTGCCGGCTTGCTGAAGGTGGCTGGATTGGCTCGCAGCACGTTCTACTACCAGCAGAGCGCACTGCAGCTCGCAGACAAATACGCTGATCTGAAGGTCGAGATCCGAGCGATCTATGAGCGGCACAAAGGTCGCTATGGCTATCGGCGCATCACCTCGGCACTGAGACAGCAAGGCCGTCCAGTGAATCACAAGACCGTGCAACGGCTCATGGATCAGCTGCAACTGAAGTCCTGCGTGCGTGTGAAGAAATACCGCTCGTTCAGAGGCGAGTTGGGGCACATCGCCCCGAACGTCCTGGCGCGCAAATTCGACGCGTCGTATCCAAACGAGAAGTGGGTGACGGACGTGACGGAGTTCAAGGTTGGCAGCCAGAAGCTGTATCTCTCCCCGATCATGGATCTGTTCAACGGGGAGATCGTTGCCTATGAGACCGCTCGGCATCCTCTGTTCGGCATGGTGGGGAAAATGCTGACAAGTGCATTCGAGCGTCTCGGCCCTCGCGACAAGCCCATCTTGCATTCCGATCAAGGCTGGCAATATCGAATGGAAAAGTATCGTCGCCACCTCGACTCGCGAGCGATCACGCAGAGCATGTCTAGAAGAGGAAACTGAATCGCCCCGGCTTTCATGGAGGCCGGTTGGTTTAAGTCATGCCGCCATCGTGGCGGTTTGACTGGCGAGTTGCCGGTAATAGTTTGCCTCAG
>NZ_FOII01000055.1:0-1398 GCF_900111625.1 Variovorax sp. OV084
AGCATCGGTGATCGGGCGGGTTGATTGACCTGCGGAGTTCTCTTCCTAGACTCGTAAATCCACTACGAAGGAGAGCTTGAATGACCTACTTCACCGGAATCGATGTGTCCCTGAGATCCGTCTCGATCTGCGTCGTAGACGACCGTGGCGAGGTCTGCCGAGAGGCGAAGATCGACGCGCATGTCGATGTGATCGTCGATTGGCTGCGCAGCTTCAGTCCTGAGTTGAACTCCGTCGGCTTCGAAGCCGGCGCGCTGAGTCAGTACCTCACCTACGGCCTGCAGGCCGCGGGCTTCGAAGTCATCTGCCTGGAAGCCCGACAGGTCAAGAACACCCTGGACGCCATGCGCAACAAGACCGACCGCAACGACGCGCGCGGCATCGCGCAGATCCTGCGCACCGGCTGGTACAGCCGCGTGCACATCAAGAGCCTACACAGCCACCGCGTGCGCGCGCTGCTCGCCAGCCGCAAGGCGATCCTGGCAAAGTGCGTCGACCTCGAGAATGAGCTGCGTGGTCTTCTGCGCGTGTTCGGCATCCGACTGGCGCCGCGCGTGGGCCATGGATCCTTCGATGCCCAGGTGCGCTCAACCTTCGCCGATGACGAGACGCTGTCCTGCGCGCTGGTGCCTCTGCTGGACGCAAGGACCGTGCTCTACAAGACCTACCTGAAGCTGGACAACGCAGTCAAGGCGCTGACCAAGGCGGATCCGCTGTGCGTGCGGCTCATGTCCATCCCGGGCGTCGGTCCTGTGACGGCACTCACCTTCAAGTCGGCCGTGGATGATCCCGCCCGGTTCAAGGCGTCGCGCACGGTGGCAGCCCACTTCGGCCTGACGCCCAAACGCTACCAGTCCGGCGAGATGGACAACCCAGGTCACATCTCGCGAGCTGGCGATGCCGATGTGCGGTCGGCGCTCTATGTGGCGGCGCACTCGCTGCTCACGCGCAACGCGCAGTGGTCGTCGTTGAAAGCCTGGGGAATGCGGCTTGCCAAGACAAGAGGCCATCGACGTGCGGTGATCGCTGTGGCGCGCAAGCTGGCCGTCATCCTGCACCGCATGTGGGTAGATGGCTCCGAGTTCCGATGGGGTGCTCAGGAGCCTGTCGCCGTGAAGGCGTGACTGTGCGGGTCAGGTGCATTGACTGACGAAAGGAATCGAGGATTGAGCGTTCAGGTGTAGACGATGGTCCGGATGAAGCCGTAAATGACTGCTGCGCTGCAAAGCGCGTCCAAAAGCGTGGCTCTCCGCTCCGTCTGACCAATGCGTGCAGCGCCGACCTTCGGGTCGGGACCGACTGCGTAGAGAAGCGTGAACTGCACCGAGACGTTCTGTTCGACGAAACCAAATACCGAGATACTCTGCGCTTGACAAACCGGCCCGATCAGAGAAGCGG
>NZ_FOII01000035.1:0-30368 GCF_900111625.1 Variovorax sp. OV084
GGACACGTTGCCCGTGAGATTCGGGGCGGGAGCGGCTGCCGGTGCTGCTGCGGCATCCGTCGTTGCTGTTTGCGCCAGGGCTGCGCCCGAAGCGGTCAATGCAGCGGCCAGAACGATCAGCGCCTGGGCGGCGGTACGGTGCGTCATCAGGGAACTCCTCGCAAGTGTGTTGTTGGACCTGTGAGGCTCAAAGCAGGGAGCGTGCCAAACTGCACAAATACCGGTCATAACCACCCCCGCCCCCGCATTGGTTGAGAGCCAAATCGTTACAACGTCTGTTGCGAGTGGTTGCAGATATCCGGTGCGCCGCACCACCGCGGACATGTCGAAGATAGGCGCACCATCTTGGGGAGAGGGAGAAGAATGGGGTTGTCTTTGGTGCAGAGCCGCGCCTTGCTGGGCCTGGAAGCGGCCAGTGTCACTGTCGAGGTGCATCTGGCGAACGGTTTACCCAGCTTCACGCTGGTCGGGCTGGTGGAAACCGAGGTCAAGGAGGCGCGCGAACGGGTGCGTTCGGCGCTCCAGAACGCGGGGCTGGAGTTTCCGAACAACAAGCGCATCACGGTGAACCTTGCGCCGGCCGACCTGCCGAAGGACTCCGGGCGCTTCGATTTGCCCATTGCGCTGGGCATCCTCGCGGCCAGCGGGCAGATCGACAACGCCCGGCTCGCCGGCCATGAGTTCGCCGGGGAGCTGTCGCTGTCCGGCGAGCTGCGGCCCGTTCGTGGTGCGCTGGCCATGGCACTGGCGCTGCACACGCGCGGCGTTGCCACGCGGCTGGTGCTGCCCCTGGAGAGTGCACAGGAGGCCGCACTGGTGCCGGGCGGTGAGGTGTATGGCGCGAAGCACCTGCTCGATGTGGTGCGCCAGTTCATCGCCGAAGGCAGCGATGCCGCATCGCAGCTGCCCGAATCGCCAGACGACAGTGGCTGGGCGCGCGTCCAGGCCGCGCCCGGCGCGATTCCGCCGCAGTACGCAGACCTGTCTGAAGTGAAGGGGCACGCCGGCGCCAAGCGCGCGCTCGAAATCGCGGCGGCCGGCGGCCACAGCCTGCTGATGGTCGGCGAGCCGGGTTCGGGCAAGTCGATGCTCGCGCAGCGCTTCGCGGGCCTGCTTCCGGCGATGCACATCGACGAGGCACTGGAAAGCGCGGCCGTGGCCAGCCTGGGCGGGCGCTTTGCGACCGAGCGGTGGATGAGCCGGCCGACGTGCTCACCGCATCACACATCGAGCGCGGTGGCGCTGGTCGGCGGGGGCTCTCCACCCCGACCCGGAGAAATCTCGCGAGCGCACCACGGAGTGCTCTTTCTCGACGAATTCCCCGAGTTCGCCCGCTCGGCACTGGAGGCGCTGCGCGAGCCGCTAGAGACCGGCACCATCACCATCGCCCGGGCCGCGCGGCGCGCCGAATTCCCGGCGCGCTTTCAGCTGATTGCCGCCATGAACCCCTGCCCTTGCGGCTACCTGGGCTCTTCGTCGAGACCCTGCCGCTGCACGCCGGACCAGGTCTCGCGCTACCAGGGCAAGCTCAGCGGCCCGCTGCTGGACCGCATCGACCTGCACATCGAAGTGCCAGCGGTGTCGGCGCAGCTGCTGCTCGAAGCGCCGCCCGGTGAATCGACCGACAGCATCCGCACCCGCGTGGTCGATGCGCGCGAGCGTGCGATACGGCGGCAAGGCCACGCCAACCAGTCGCTGCAGGGCTCTGCCATCGACCGGCATGCCGTGCTCGACGACGCGGCGCGCAAGTTCATGTTCAACGCGGCGAACAAGCTCGGCTGGTCGGCGCGCAGCACGCACCGCGCGCTCAAGGTGGCGCGCACGATCGCCGATCTCGCGGGGGCGGATGCGGTGCAAGCGGCGCATGTGGCGGAGGCGGTGCAGTACCGCAGGGCACTGCGCGGCGCCAAATGAACGCAGGAGCCCAGCCGCGGCGCAGACCGTACTACTTGAACTCGTGGCTCACCACAGGCGCCGACTTGCTGTCCTGCACCGTCACGCGCTGCCGGAACACCTCGAGATCGCCGTTGCGCACTTCGATGTTGTAGATGCCCGGGCGCAGCGACAGCGACTTGAGCGGCGGGCTCACGCCGCGGTCCGCGCCGTCGACGAACACCTGGCCCCAGGGGCGGACGTTGAACAGCACCCGGCCCATGCCGGGCGAGGCCGCAGGCGTGACGGGAGCGGCAGCAGGTGCGCCCGGCGTGCCGGCGGGTGTGGCACCCGCCACGATCGTCGTCGTGGTCCCAGGCGGCAACGTGCCGGGCGCGACGGGCACTGACGGCGGCGAGAGCCGGTTGATTTCGGCGATTGCATTGCGCGCCTCGCGCGCATGCACGCCGCGGCGGTAGCGGCGCAGGTAAGCCTCGTAGCCTTCGCGCGTGTTCTCGGTCTGCGCGAGGTTCCAGTCTTCGGCTTCGGCGGTGGCCAGCGCGGATTCGGGCGGCGCGGCCGGTGGGCCGACCGGCACGTTCTCCAGCGGTGTCAGCGGCGCCGTGGCCGTCGCGGCGGGCGCACTGGCCGGTGCGGCGGGCAGCGGCGCTGCTGCACTACCGCCGGCCGCAGGCGTTCCAGGCGCGGCCGGCACGCCATCGGTGGTGGTGGCCGGTGGCATTGCCGCCGGCGGCGCGGTGTTGCTCGACATCGGCGCGGCCGGAGGCGGCACCGGCACCATCGCGGTCTTGGTCTCCTGCGGCTGCATGCCCGAGGTCAGGCGCAGGCCGATCCAGCTGCCCACGGCCACTAGCGCAATCAGCAGCGCGCCCACCATGCCCCACGGCGGGCGCTTGAGCTTGTTCTTCTGCGCGGTTGGTGCTGCGGCTTTGTGCCCTTGCGCCTTGCTGCGGTCCTGCGGTGCGACGCGGGGTGCGGGCGCCGGCACTGGCGTAGGCGCGGCCCTCGGCTGCTCCGGCGCTGCCACCGGCATCGGCTCCAACGGCACCGGTGCCGACATCGGCGAGAACTGCTGCGGCACCAGCGGCGGAGGTGGCGGCGTCGCCGAAACGGGCGCCGCGGGAATGATCACCGTCGGGGCGCTCATGCCGCTCACGTAGATGTCGCCGAGCTTCACAAGCCCCAGCTCGGCCGCGAAGGCAGCCACGGTCTGCGTGCGGTCCTTGCTGTGCACGGCCAGCGTGTGGTCGACCGCGGTGCAGAAGCTCGGGCTCAGGTCGTCGCGGCCCATCGACGACAGGGGCACGTAGGCGTCCTGCACGCTGCGCACCACGGCCGAAGGCGGCGGATGGCCCGTGACCGCGCGGTACAGCACTGCCCCCAGCGCATACATGTCGGTCCACGCGCCCTGCAGCAGCGTGTTGTCGTCGGCGTACTGCTCGATGGGCGAGTAGCCCGACTTCACCATCACCGCCACTTCGTCGACGAGGTCGGCGATCGACTTGCGCGCCGCGCCGAAGTCGAGCAGCACCGGCAGGTCGTCCTGCTGGATGAAGATGTTGTCGGGCGCGATGTCGCGGTGGAAGCACTGGCTGCGGTGCAGCGTCTCCAGCGCACCCAGCAGCGGCCCCAGCATGCCGAGCAGCCAGGGCTCGGTGATCCTGCCCGGCTCGTCCTCGGCCAGGCGGCGCAGCGTGCGGCCCTTGTAGAGCTGGATCGCCATGTAGGCGGTGGAGTTGGCCTCCCAGAAGCGATGTACGCGCACCAGCGCCGGGTGGCTGAACTGCGCCAGCGTGCGCGCCTCGTTGATGAAGCTGCGCAGGCCCGCCTGGAAGGTGGCCGTGAGCCGCTCGGAGCGCACGTGCACGCTGTTGTCGCCCACGCGGCGCGCGAGCATCGAAGGCATGTATTCCTTGATGGCCACCTCGCGCTGCAGCGAGTGGTCGTAGGCGCGGTAGACGATGCCGAAGCCGCCTTCGCCGATCACCTCCAGCAGCTCGAATTCGGCCAGCCGGTGGTTCACGCCCAGCGGGTGCGGCCGTTCGTCATCCGTCTCGGCCGGCGGGCTTCCGATGCCGTGCGTCGTCGTCATGCTTCTCCTCCTGCGGGACTGCTGTGGCCCCTATGGCCGGTCTGGCTCTTCTTCATGCCCATGGCACATGCCCCTGCGAAAACAACTTGGAAAACAGCGGTGTGTTGAGGCCGCCGCCATGGGCAGCGGTCCGCAACGGCGATCCGTCGGCTTGATTGGTCCACCAGTAGCTGGTGCTGCCGAAAGGGTCGAAGCACAGTGGAAGCTCTGGCCAGCCCAGGGGCTGCTGGGCACTCGCGCCACCGGCTGTAGGCCCGAGGATCGAGAGGATGTCGTCCGAGCCGCCGCTGGCGGTCTGGAAGCCGGCACGGCCCGCGGCCAGCACCTGGCTGTCGAACTGGTCGGGCGCCACGCCGTGGCGGATGGCCTGCAGCAGCGCGGTGCCGCACTGCCGGTACCACGCAGCCGAGCCTTCGAGCACCGATGGGCGGTAGTTCTGCGCGGCCACCTGCAGCGTGATGCACACGGGGTAGTAGCGGCCCACGCGGTCGCAGCTCGGCGCAATGCAGCCGAACTGCACGGCGTCCACGCCCTGCGTGGCGGGAATCGCGAAGTTCCATACCGGCGCAACGGCGTAGTGCCGCGTCATCGCGTCAGGCCAGCGCTTGAAGCTGCCCAGGCCGTTCTGCATCCAGCGGTCCCACCACGCCTGCAGTTCGCGCGGCATGCGGCGGTAGAGAAAGTCGCCGGCTGCCGGCAGCTTGCCGTACCAGCCGATCTGTTCGTCGACTGGCACCCAGGCCTGAGGAGGAATGCTGCTGTTCATTTCAGGATTTCCCCGGGCAGGAGAAGCCGTTCATCTGCGGCAGGCGCAGCGGGTTGTAGACGCTGTTGGCCGTCACCGCGAGCACGACCTTCTTGCCCTGCAGGTCGAAGCTTGCGTTGAACGATTCGGGCGAGCTGCCCGCGGAGATCGAGGCCTTGTCGAACAACCGGTGCAGCGCCCACGGCCCTTCGGTCACGATACCGCCGGCCGGCGTGCCGTTGGCGGTGGTCACCTGCAGGCGCACCTGGTTGCTGTTGCGCGGGCCGGGCCACTTGATGGTGCTGGGCGCCTGCGGACCGTGCGCGTAGCGCACCGTCTGCCCGTCGACGTCGAGCGTGAACTGCGTGAGCGCCGCGTCCATGTCCTCGGGCCGGATGTCGATGGTGAACGAGGGCGTGCGTCCGCCCGCCATGCCCGAGAAGAATACGTCGCGGATAGCCTGCGCCTTCTGGAACGAATCGAGGTACGCCGAGCGGCCGGCCGCGCTGCCGTCCACGCCGCGCTTGAAGGCCCACGGATTGACCGAGGTGTCGACCTGCGTGACGAGGTTCTTCTGGAAGAAGTCGTCCATCATCCCGCCCGGCGCGAACAGCTGCGCGAAGTCGCCCGAGGCCACGTCGCGGTTCGATCCACGCGTGAACGGATAGCGCCCCGCGATGGCCTGGTTGCAGAACGAGCCGATGCTCGCCGCCGCGCTCTGCCCGATGTTCTGCCGCGTTACCGCCGCCGCCTTCGACGACGCAGTGGCCGACAGATCGTTCAGCATCCCCTGGAACGGCACCGGCAGGCGCCCGGCTTCCGCCTGCACCTTGGTGACCGAATCGCTGGTCGGCGGGATGTTGCCGCTGCGCAGCGCGGTGTCGGTGGCGGTGAGGTAGTTGTAGAGCTCGTTGATGAGCGCGGCCGTCGCGTCGATGGGGGCCTGCCCGCCCTGCTTGGGCGCGGTCACCATGCGGCGCAGCGGCTCGAAGTGGTTGTCCACCAGCGACTCGGGGCGGTCTACCCGCGTGTTGCGGCGCTGGCTGCCGTCGGGCTGCCCGATGAGCTGTTCGATGCGCTCGCGCGTGCTCTGCACGCGGTTCTGCGCCTGGTCGAGCAGGCTGCGCGCGGCCTCGTCGTGGTTGCGCAGCAGGTCGGTCTCGCGCGCCGCGCCGCGGATGAGCCGCGACATCGGCGACTCCGCGGTCGAGAGCACGCGCGTCATCTGGATGCTCTGCAGCAGCGAGCGGCTGTCGGCCAGGCGGATGTCGACGAGGTAGTCGTCCCACACCTTGATGTAGTCGGTGAGGTAGAGCCGGCGCACTTCGCGCAGCAGCAACTCGCGCGAGGTGATGTCGGTGATGCCGGGCGCGCGGATCTGCAGCACCCAGCGGTCTTCCTGCTCGAGCGACAGCGTGGTCTCGGCGATGCGCTTGTCGAAGATGTCCCAGTAGCCGCGGTAGGTGAACAGCGTGGGAATGCCGTCGGTCAGCGGCTTGCCGCTCGCACGGCGGATGACCAGCGCCGACTCGGCGCCGCCCGCCTCGGCGATGGTGAAGGCATTGGGCTGGCTGGTCTGCAGCAGGATGCGGCGCAGCCGCGCATACGAGCGCTGCGCCAGCGGCACGCCGGCCAGGCGCTCGCGCGTCTGCGTGATGAGCCGGTCGTCCTTTGCGAACGGCGAGGTCAGCACGCGGCCCACGAACAGCGCCTTCAGGTGCGATTCGAGGTTCGCACGCTGCTCGCGCGTGAGCGAGGCGCCGATCTTGCGGTCCACGTCGGCGAGCAGCCAGGCCTGCAGGAAGTCGGCGTCGTAGCGCTCTGCGTCATACAGCATGAGATACGCCTTGAGCGCCTCGTAGCTGTATTCGGCGTCGATCTTCGCGGCGTCGCGCAGCGACTGCTCGACGCGCTGCGCGGCCTGCGGCAGCAGCACTGTCTCCAGCGCGCGCTGGTACACGCCATCAGTTGCGGCCTGCAGCTTCTCGCCCTGGTAGAGGCCGAAGCGGTAGGACGTGGGCGGATCGCCGATGTCGAAGTGGCTGGACTTCGGCAGGTCGCGCAGCTTGTCGAGGATGAGCAGCGAGCTGGCGATGTCGCCACTCGAATCGACCACCGTGGGCAGCTCACCGCGCGCGGCTGCCTTGTTGAAGGCCTTGGCGTTGGTGTCGACCTCGGCCACGTAGTCCTTGTTGTTGCGCCAGCTGTTCACGCAGGCACCCAGGAACAGCACCAGCAGCACGCCGATGGCGCTGTAGCCCGCGATGTCGATGGCCCGCTTGCGCCGGTACCAGCGCAGGTTGGTGCCGGCCACGCCCGCGTCGCGGAAGATCACCTGCTGCAGCAGTTCCTTCAGGAAGTAGCTCTTGCCCGGGCCCGGCGGCGGCGCCGGCGGCGCGTTGACCTGCAGGTAGCGCTTGATGGCGCCCATCACGCGGTCGAAGGCCGTGCCTTCCTGCGTGCCGCTGGTGAAGTACACACCGCGCAGCATCGACGCGGCCTCGAACTTCGACGGGTTGAACACGTCGGCCAGGAAGGTGCCGAGGATGTCCTCGAAGCTCGCGAACTGCTGCGGCAGCAGGTAGGCCTGCGCGCGACGCATCGGGTCGGACTCGGCCGCCAGCAGCTCGGGCAGGCGCTCGTCCAGGCGCTGGTGCAGCAGCTTGTATTCCTGGTGGAAGCGCTCGCGCAGGTCGCCGCTACCCACGGGTGCCGCGCCCTTGCCGGCCTTGTTCGCCGGGTTGCCCTGGATCGGGAAGGTGAAGCCCCACACCTGTTGCCGCTCAGCTCGGCCCAGCGAGCCGAAGTACTCGTTGAAGCCGGCCAGCAGGTCGGTCTTGGTGACCAGCACGTACACCGGGAAGTCGATGCCCAGGTCGTTGCGCAGCTCCAGCAGCCGCTTGCGCAGCGCCATCGCATGGCGCGCGCGCTGTGCGTCGTCGGCCAGCGGCAGGTCGGCAATGCTGATGGTGAGGATCGCGCCGTTGATCGGCTGGCGCGGGCGGAACTTCTTCAGCAGATCGATGAAGCCCTTCCACTCGCCCTCGTCGGTCTCGCGGTTGCTCTCGTGCGTGGTGTAGCGGCCGGCTGTGTCGATCAGCACCGCTTCGTTGGTGAACCACCAGTCGCAGTTGCGCGTGCCGCCGATGCCGCGCACGGCGGCCTTGCCGAGCTGGTCGGCCAGCGGAAAGTCGAGGTCGGAGTTCACCAGCGCGGTGGTCTTGCCCGAGCCCGGCGCGCCGATGAAGATGTACCAGGGCAGCTGGTACAGGTACTGCCGGTCGAACAGCGAGAAGCGCCCACCGGACTTACCGTCGGCTCCTTCGCCGAAGCGCATGTTCTTCAGGATGGCCGTGGCGTCGGTGAAGCCGCTTTGCAGCTCCTTGATCTCGGGCGCGTCCTCGGGCTTGGCTTCCTTCTCTTTCTTGGAAGGGGTGCGCAGCTGGTTGAGCAGCTGCGCATTGAGCCGGCGCTCGCGCCACTTGCGGTAGATGACGCGCGCGATCCAGATCGCGAACATCAGCGCGATGACCACGATGCGCACGATCTCGTCTTCGAGCGGGCGGTAGCGGCCCACCGCGATGGCCGGGCCGATGATCCAGATCAGGAAGGCGAGCGCGACCAGGCCCAGAAAGACCCACAGATCGCGGCTGATGAGAAAACGGAAGATGGCGCGCAGCATCAGCGGGTGCCTCCAGGCTGCGGTGCTGCTGGAGCTGTAAGTGGCGCGGAGTTGGCGGGCACGCCGGCCACGGGCGCTACCAGCAGCGTCACCTCGACGCGCCGGTTGCGCGCGCGGTTGGCCGGGGAGTCGTTGGGCACGAGCGGGTCGGCATCGCCGCGGCCTTCGGCTCGCAGGCGTTCGGGGCGCGCAAGGCGCGTGGCGATCATTTTCTTCACCGCGTCGGCGCGGGCCTGCGAGAGTTGCCAGTTGGAGGGAAAGCGCACGCTGCGGATCGGCTGGTCGTCACTGAAGCCGCTGACCAGCACGTTGCCGTCCACGGCGTTGAGCGCATCGGCCACGCGCGCGAGCACCGGCGCATAGCGGTCGAGCACGCGGTCGGAGCCCGAGGCGAACAGGCCGTCGCCGCGCAGCACCACCACGCTGCGGTCGGCCTCGTCGCGCACGGTCAGCAGGCCGTCGCGGATCTCTGGCTCGAGAAAGCGCTGCAGGCGCGGCGTTGGCGCTGGCATGACCACGGCGCGCGTGGTCTGCGGCAGACGTACCGCGTTGACGGCCGCGAAAGCACCGTCGGAATGGCCAGCGAGGTTGAAGGTGAGCAGCGCGAACACGACGAGCAGCAGCACCGCCGCCACCGCGCCCACCGCCCACACGGGCAGCCAGTTGCGCGTGCGGCGCACGGGCGCACTCGCGTCCTGCCAGTGCGGCGACAGCGGCACGGCGATTTCGCCGCGCGTCTGCCGGATGATCTGCAGCAGCCGCTGCTTGAGAGTTTCGAGCTGCGTGCGGCCGTTGTCGATGACGCGAAAGCGCCCCTCGAAACCCATGGCCAGGCAGAAGTAGATGAGCTCGATCAGGTGCAGGTGCTGCTGCGGGTTCTGCACCAGGCGCGACAGTAGCTGGAAGAACTTCTCGCCGCCCCAGGTCTCGTTGTGGAACATCACGAGCAGGCTCTGCGACGACCAGATGCTGCCGCCCCACGGCGTGAGCGCCGCGGCCTCGTCGACTGCCGTGCACAGGCAGTAGCGCGCGCCGATGATCACCTCGGGCGAAATACCCGCCTGCTGCGCGCGCGTTTCGAAGCGGCGCACTTCATCGACAAGGTGCTCGCGCAGCTGCGCCGGCGCGGGATGGTGGCCGGTGGCGCGGATCTGCGGAATCAGGTCGAGCAGCGGATTGGCGGCCGCCACCAGCGGGTTGTTGCCCGCGAGCGCCGTGTCGCCCGCATGCGGGCGCCGCGCGTCGTGCCATGCGGTGAAGGACTCGGGCTGCGCGCCAAGGCCGCTACCACCACGCGAGGCATTCGGCATGCCGCCTGCGTCGCCCATTGCATTGCCGCCGCCGGGATTCGGCGGCACGAAGCCTCCCGGACCGACGGCCATGTCGTTGACACCGTTCATAGAGTCCCTCACGGACGGATGGCCCAGAACTCCATGGCCAGCCCGGGAAAGTCACCGGCCAGGTGCATCGCCACGCCGCCCGATTTTTCGAGCTGGCGCCACATGTCGCCGCTCTTGTCGAGTTCGAAATAGTGGTAGCCCGCGTTGTACGGAATCTGCCGCGGCGCCACCGGCAGCGGCCGCACCACCACCCCCGGCAGTTGCAGTTGCACGAGGTCGCGGATGCGCTCGACCGAGCCGATCTTCACCTGCGTGGGGAAGCGCTGCTGAATTGCATCGGCCGGCAGGTCGGCATGCACCGCGAGCACGAAGCCCGCGTTGCGCACCAGCACCGGGTCGGGCATGCGGCCCACGCGCACGCCGTGGCTGCGCTCTTCGAGTTCGATGGCGATCGCGCTCTGCTCGAGCACGGCCGACAGCGAACGCCGCAGCTCCTCAAGCAGCGGGCGGATGCACTCGTTGAGGTTGTCGTGGTCGTATATCGGCCACAGCACCGGACGGCGCGTGGGCGATGTGTGCGTGGCCAGATGGCAGGCCAGCTTGAGCCAGTCGACGAACAGGTTTTCTGGGTGCACCTGCACCGCCTGCTGCGAATGCCACGTGAGCGCAAGGTAGCGGTTGACCAGCTCGAGCAAAAGGAAGTCAGAGACCTCGCTCACCCCGCCGCGACCCGGCTGCGACAGCCGCGAGGCCAATGCCTCGGAGCGCTGCGTGAGCAGGCCGTGCAGCTCCGCGATCATGCTGCGCAGCATTGCGTGCGCAGAAGCGTCGAGCACCGGCGGAATGTAGTTGGCATCGACCACCAGCTTGTGGTCGGTGCGCCGCTCGATCACGCGCACCGCGCCGATGGCTTGCCATTCAGCGGTGAGCGAAGAAGCACGCGCAAGACGCAGGCGCGGCGCGGCGAGCTGCAGCACGGCGGGGCCGAGTGCCACCGCATTGCCGTCGTTCACTTCGCGCTCGATCACGCCGAAGCGCGCGGCCGAACCTTCGTCTTCCGCGAAGATGACCTCTTCGCTGCCGGGCCTGCGCAGCGGCAGCGCGAGCACGATGAGCTCGTCGGTGAGATCGGTCGGCACTTCATAAGGCAGCGGCGCGTCTTCGGCGCCGAACGAGAACGGCGTGCCGTCGGGCATCACCCCCGCGCCTCCGAGCAGCGACACACGGCCCAGCGCATAGGCGTCGCGGTCGATCTCCAGACTCAGCCAACCCCAATAGGCGCCTTGCAGGCCTGCGGTGCGCCGGGTCACGTATTGCTCGACATAGCGTTCCATTTGCTGGAAATGCTGCGGCCGCAGGTACATCCCTTCGGACCACACCACACGATTCGCCAATGCCTGCGGATGGGCGCCATTCTTTGCGGCGCCCGAATTGCGAACTGTCACCAAAAGACCTCCTGGGGAGTGCTCACATCGAAGCGGGAGATGCGCTGAGGAGCGGCCTCCCGGTCCACTTGTTTTGCTCCTGATGCTACACGGCGCGTCTTACGTTTTGCACCGCATTTCGCTCAAGAATTTCTCGCACTTTCGTACTAGCAGGCCAGCACCCCAAGCCGAAAGTTAACGACTTGGTAGCAGCTCTATGCCCGTCTTGCGCACGGCAACGTGCACGGCCTGCTCGCTCGGCGAAAACTGCCACACCTTGTACAGGTTGGTTTGCTTCGGTTCCTTCAACGGCAACACGATGCGCCAGCGCGCGGCCTCGAGTTTGCGATAGCCCGCGATGATGCCGATGGCGCGCGAGTCGAGTCCTGCCTCGCGCTTGAACACGCGCTCTTCGCCGCTGCGCATGATGGCCTGGTCGGCATTCACGAGCTCGGTCATGAGCGTCTCGCGGTCGCGATCCTGTAGTGCAAAGTAGTCTGCGGTTTCGAAGTTACCGGAAGATTTCAGTTCGAAGACCTTCACGAGGATGGGTGCGGCCTGGCCGCGTCCGTCGGGGTTGACGCCATCGTCGATCTTGACTGTGACGGCATAGGGCGTGGGCATGGACTTGGCTGTCGATGCGCATCCGCCGATGAGGCCCGCAAACAACGGTGTGGTGGCAAGTGCGCCTTGTAGCAAGCTTCGTCGATGCATTGAAATCTCCCCGAGGGTTCGCGGCCTATATTATCGAAGTCATGCGCACTTACGATGGCGCATAACGTGCATGTCGCAACACAGCGGCACACTATCTCAAGCATTCCTTTTGCAAGGTAGGAGAGAAGATTGAAGTCATGTCTGCCTGCTTTGGCGTTCGCTCTTTTCGTGGTCGCGGGTTGCACGACCACACCGCCGCCAGAGCCCGCGCCGCAACCCGAACGACTGAGCCAGCAAGTGGCGCGCACCACGCTCGAGAAGGCGCAGCAAGCGTATGACGAAGGCGACTATGCCAAGGCCGTCAGCACGCTCAAGAGCGGCGGCGTGTCGGTATTCGAAGGTGCCGAGCCGGGCACCCGGCTCGATGCGATGAAGCTCGAGGCCTTCAGCTACTGCGTGGCCAACCAGATCGCCGAGTGCCGCAACCAGTTCCGCAAGATCCTCGATGCGTTCCCGACCTTCGAGCTCAACGTGGCGGAGCGCAAGCATCCGGTGTGGGGCCCCGCGTTCGAGGCCGCCAAGCGAATGAAGCGTTGATGAAGAACATCGCGGCGGCCACGGTGCCGCGGCGCGAGACGACGAACACGGAGAAGCCATGCGTTGGACAGTGATCGAACATGCCGGCAGGCCGGTGACCGTGGGCCCCTCGGCATTGCTCGCCGCGCCCGGCGGAACGATCGGACGCAGCCCCGACAATCACCTCGTGCTGCCCGACGAGCAGCGGCAGATCTCGCGCCTGCAGGCCACCGTGCGCTTCGACGAAGACGGCGTGGCGGTACTGCGCAACATGAGTGCGGTGCTGCCGATCAGCGTGAACGGGCACACGCTCGCGCACGAGCAGGAAGCGCGCGTGGCCGATGGCGACCGCGTCGCGATCGGAAGCTATGTGCTGGAGGCCGCGAGCGCGCAGCGCGCGGCGCCCGTAGCGGCTGCGGTTCAGCCACCGCCACCGCCACCTCCTCCCCCGCCGCCGCTGCAATCGATGCAGCCGCCAATGGCCGCGCCGATGTCGGCGAGCCCCATCGACGCACTGCTGCCGTCCTCCGGCGCATCCGACGTGTTCTCCGATCTGTTCGGCGAAGGCGCACTGCCTATCGGCGACACGCAACCCACGGCGGCGATGCCACCGCCGCGGCAGGCAACGCCCGTGCCGCCACCGATGCAGCCGCCCGCGTTCGCTCCGGCGCCGCGCGAGTCCTTCGCTGCCCCTTTGCAGCCGTCCGCGCCACCGCCGGCGCCGCAACCCAAGGTGAGCCCGACCCTCGCCTCGTCGCAGATCCCTTCTGCGGCTGACTGGGACGCCATCCTCGCCAACGCACCGCGCCGCGTCGACAGCACGCCCGCGCCGATGCCCGACCCGATGGCGCACGAGCCCTTCGAGTTGCCGTCGCAGGCGCGCCGCAACCCGGTCGATCCGCTCGCGGAACTGAACCCCGACGCGGCCAACGACATGTCGGACATGGCGCTCAAGCGCGGTGTCGATCCGCTTTCTTTCTTCGCAGCCGACGAGAGCGCGCACTCGCCGCTGACCGATCCGCGCCCCACCGCGCTGACGCATACCGACCCGATGCTGCCGGGCGACACGCACCCCGCGCTCGACCTGTTGCAGAACAACAGGCCGGCCGTGCAGGGGTACAGCCATTCGAACCATACGCGGGAAGTGGCGGCTCAGTTCCGTCCGCCGACTCCGGTGGCGATGCCGGTGCCAGCACCTGCGCCGGCCCCCGTGCCCGCCGTCGAACCTGTGAAGGTAGAGGCGCCACCGCCGCCACCGCCGCCTGCGCCCGCTCCGCCGCCACCACCTCCGCCGCCGCCTCCTGCACCACCGCCCGTGGTGCAAGAGAGCCCGCCCGAGCCGCCACCTGTCGCAGTGCCGCCCGTAGTTGCTGAACCTGCGGCTACACCCGTCGCAGCAGCAACACAACCCACCGCAGCCCCATCGTCCTCGTCGGAAGCCCTCTTCAAGGCCTTTCTCGAAGGCGCAGGCGTCCCCGAAGTCGCTGGCCAGCAACCGCTCGACATCGAAGCCATGCAGCGCCTGGGCCGCATCATGCGGGCCTTCACCGACGGCACCATCGAGCTGCTGTCCTCGCGCGCCATGCTCAAGCGCGAAGTGCGCGCTGAAATCACGATGATCGTGGACGAGGAGAACAACCCGTTCAAGATCCTGCCCAACGGCCGCGCCGTGCTGATGCAGATGTTCGGCGCGCGCATGCCCGGCTTTTTGCCGCCCGAAGCCGCCGTGCACGACGCGCTCGGCGACCTGCAGTCGCACCAGCTCGGCATGGTCGCCGGCATGCGCGCCGCGCTGCTCACGCTGCTCAAGCGCTTCGACCCCGCCGCGCTGAGCCGCGAGACCCCGCACGACGGCAGCCTGGGCGAGAAGCTGCTGCCCGGCGGTCGCGAGGCGCGCCTGTGGCGAGAGCTCCAGCAGCTGCACACCGAAACGACCGCAGCCGTCGAGGACGACTTCCAGGCCGTCTTCGGCCGTGCCTTCCAGCAGGCCTACGACAAGGAAATGGAACGGCTGAAGGAGGCGCGCCGTGCTTGAAGCCACCCGCTCTTTCGCCGTACCCATCTCGACCTCGCAGTTCTCCTGCGTGGGCGAACGCAGCGGCAACCAGGACGCCATCGGCTACCACCTCGACGAGCGCAACGGCTGCTTCGTAGTGAGCGACGGCGTCGGCGGCAACGCAGGCGGCGAACTGGCCTCGCGCATCGCGGTCGACACCGCCCTCAACACCTTTGTCGACGCCCCTTCGCTGGCCGCCGACAACATCCAGCGCTGCGTGAAGGCGGCCAACGACGCCATTCTTGCGAAGCAGCGCGAGCTCACGGAGCAGAGCCGCATGAGCGCGACCTTCGTGTCGCTGTTCATCGACCGCATCACCAACCAGGCCTGCTGGGCCCACGTGGGCGACAGCCGCCTCTACTGGTTTCGCCGTGGCGCGCTGATGCAGCGCACAGAAGACCACAGCCTGTCGGAGCGCTCGGGCGATGCGGCCGCGAGCCACCAGAACGGCGGCGAGCGCCTGGTGAAGACCAATCTGCTGTACCGCGCACTGGGCGCACGCGCGACGGCTGAAGCCACCATCACGGCGCCACAGCGCCTTGCCGATGGCGACGCCTTCCTGCTGTGCACGGATGGGCTCTGGCAGTTGATCTCGCAGCAGGTGATGGAACGCTCATTGCAGCTGGCCGACAGCGCGGAAGAATGGCTCGCGCTGATTCGCCGCGCAGCCGAATCCAAGGCTGATGAATCGCGCGACAACTACTCGGCGCTGGCCGTGTGGGTGGGCTTTCCGCAGCAGGTGACGCTGGCAGGGCCGGTCTGAATCGACGCGCCCTCAGGGCGCCAGCATCAGCACCTTGAACTGGCTCGGCACGATGCGCATGCCGACGATGTTGCAACGGTTCTGCGTCGTGATGCTGGTGACCCGCGTGGCCGGCGTACCCTTGAGAAGCACGGTGAACGCGCCTGTCACATGACGCGATTGCTGCATGAACGTCTGCGACACAACGCCGCCCAGCGCCCCGGGCTGATCCCCCAGGGTGATTGGCGTGGTCGTAGCCATGTTGTGTGCCGGCATCGCCATGAAAAGGATGTTCCAAGCATTCGGAACAGCCATCGGCCCCATAGCCATGTTCGGGTATGGAATGGGCACCGGCGTCTTGCAGACGTCGGGGAATGCCATGTCCATTCCCATGAGCTGACAATTGGCAAACATCTGGTACCTCCTCGCTTAGCCCATGTGGATCTGAGCCGCATCCACCTTCACCAGCTCCTGGCCGGTGACCATCGTGTGGTGGCCATGAATGCGCACCGTCTCGCTGGCCTTGTAGTCCATGTGGCCCGCACGCACCTGGTCGACTTCATCCGTCAGGCGTAGCGTCTGACGCGCCATCTGCACGATGCGATCGGCCACGGTCTCGAATACCTTGCCGACCAGCCGGACGCTTCCTGCCGCGGCCTGCACGGAGCGCGTCACCAGCCGCAGTTCACCGATGTCACACTCGCCCTCTTCTGCCTTGAGTACGAAGCGCTTGTCCGCGCGAAGCCTGAGCTCCGAAGTACTCGCGATGGTCACCCGGCCGTTGCCGGTAGACGCGAAGGTGACGTCGCCCGCCGCCTCGATGCAGCTTGACGACGCATCGGCCTGCTCGATCACGGCGATCAGGTAGGCTCGCGCGCTGTCGGGACCGGACACCAGCACGGTATCGCCGCTGGCCGGTTTGAGTAGGCAGCTAGCCGCGCGCCGGCAAACCCAGACAGCACCCTGCTCGTCATCGACGCTGATACGTCCATCCGGCAGCAATGCGGCGACCACCCCTTGGAAGTGAACCGGAGCCGTCAGCAACGAGGCTTTGCGCAGTGAAACGACTGACATGGAGATCTCCTTGTTTCGATGGGTAAACAGTGGAACGGGCAGGCCTGGCGGCATCAGCTCGGCGGACGGATCTCTTGGGCCTTGAACAGCTCCGAATCGTTTTCGATGATGCCACCGCTTCCCGAGAAACGCGCACCTTCGCGCGCGGCCCGATGAAAGCGAGTACGCAAAAAGCGTGCATTGCGCAAATCGGCGCCATGAAGATCGGCATAGGAGAGATCGGCATCGTGCAGATCCGCGTCGCGAAAGCTGGCCCCCCTCGCCCGCGCGCGATGGAACACGCTCAGCGGCAGGCGCGAGCGGCTGAAATCGGTACCTTCGAGTTTGGCGTCGGACCAGATCGACTGATCGAAGACGGCATCGCTGCAATTCGCTCCACGCAGATCGGCCTCCGGGAACATGGCTTGGGCGGCATCCGCTCCACTGAAGTTCGCATGGGTCAGCGTGGCGCCCTTGAAATTGCTCTGGGTCAGCACGGCGCCGCTGAAATCGACGCCTGCCATCGCGCTGTCGGTGAACTGGCAGCGCAGGAAGGCGGTGTGCGGCAGGCGCTGACCTTCGAGATTGCACTCCATCAAGATCGAGCCATCGCATCGGGCCTGAGCGAACTCCACCGTGCGCAGATCCATGCGAAACAACATCAGGTGCAACAGCTGTGCCCCGCGGCAATCGAGCTGATCGACCCTTGATTCGGTGACGACGATCTGATCGCAAATGCTCGGCTTCAGCACGGCATTCCCGAGTTCGCATCTGGCAAAGGCCACGCGTTCCATTTGGGCTTTCCCGAAATCCGCATGAGCCAGCGAAGATTCGAAGAAGTTGGTGTCCTGCATGAACGCGCGGCCGAGTTGCGCAGCCTCCAACCGACACCGAAACACGCGCACGCCTCTCAAGCTGGCCGCCGACAGGTCTGCCCGGTCGAAGTTGCATTGCGTCAGCGAACTGTCGTCGAGGCTGGCGCCACGCAGATTCGTCAGGCTCAGGTCGACGTGCTCCATCTGCGCCCCCGACAAGTCGACGCCGCTGAGGTCCTGACCCGCGAGACTCGCTTTGACCACCGGTTCGCCATGCCGAATCTTGTCCAGAAGTTCTTCGACTGTCATCGAACCGGCTCAGTCCTTCGTGCGGGCAAGGTCTTGGCTCCTTGGGTGTAGGCGCCGATGAAAGTGGTCGAGCCGTCGATGGCGGCCTGCGACACGTCGGCGCGAAACAGATTGGCATCCTGCAGGCTGGCAAAGCGCAGGTCGGCCTTGGAAAGATTGGCGTCGATGAGGTTGGCACCGCGCAACGAGGCTTCGCGAAAGTCCGCGCGAATGAACAGGCTCTCGCCGGCATGCAGTCCCTCGAGCCGCGCGCGCCGCAGGTCGCACTCGGAGAAATCACAGCCTTCGAGGCGCGCCCTCGCGAGATCGGCGCCGACCAATATGGCTCCGCGCAGGCCGCACTGCCTGAGCGAAGCGGCGCAGAACACTGCCTGCACCAGGCTGCAGCCATGGACGAAGGAACAGGTGACGAGGCTGGCCTCGGTGAAGTCGACCCCCTCCCGCGCATCGACGGCGACGAAAGCACAGGCGTTCAGCGAGGCGCGTACGAAGGATGTTTCCTTGAAGCTGCACTCGACCCAGCTCACCTGCTTGAACGCGGCGTCGTCGAAAGCGATGTCTTCCAGTGCCAGCTTCACCATCGCCATTTGCTCCCAGTGCGAGCCGCGCGCATCGCAGCGCGCCCATTCGCTTTCGAACAGATCGGCTTGATTGAACGCGGCCTTCGCCAGCACGCAGGAACGAAAAATGGTCTTGCTGCAACGCGTCTGCACGAAGCTGGCCGCCGTGAAGTTCGCCCCGTCGCATTGCGCGCCGCCCAGATTGACCTCGTCCAGCCGCGCATCGGTGAGCGAAGCCCGGACCAGCCGCGCCCGCGCAAGCACGGCACGTGTGAAGTTGCAGCCATCGAGCCGCGCGTCGCTGAAGTCGACGTCTTCGAGGTTCGCTTCCGTGAAGTCGGCACCGCGCAGATCCAGGCCCGAGAGGTCGGCGCCGACGAAGTTCATGCCTGCGAAACGACGCTCGCCGCTGGCTGCGGCCTCGAGGCGCCGGCGCAGCCGCCTGGAGCGCAGGCTGCTGGCCGGCGGCGCCGGCTCGAGCAGGTGTGCGCCGTAGAGGTGCCCCATGCGCGCGCTGCGCCCGGCCTGCTCGCGCAGCCGCGCGTTTTCGGCGGCCTCGTCGGATGTGAGGGGGGTCCGGCGCTCTCGCGCCGCTTCTTCCTCGAGGCGCGCGAGGTCACGCAGCAGGCGGTCCGGGTCGAATCGGCGCTGCACAGGCTTGCCGGTCCGCGCCTCCACCTCGGTCATGGCCTTGTCGATGCTCGCCTTGATCTCGTCGGACAGCTGGCGCGGTTCCATCTGCGACAGCGGTGGGATATCGACGTCGGGTTGAACGGCAGCGGGCATCCCGCGCGCGACGGCCTGAGCGCGCCCCTCGGCGCCGCGGGCAAGGGCCGACTCGCGCATCTGCTCGAGGGCTCGATCGGCCTTCTCGGCGAAGTCTGGCAGATCGTCCATGGAGGCAGGCGGATGCAAATCCGGTTCGGACAGGGGCGGCAGATACTGCTCGGGATCCAGGCCCTGCTCCAGCAGGCGGGCGCTCAGGCGTTCGTGCTCGCGCTGCCGGCCTGCGCGCAGGTTGCGCGCCAGCGGAAGCGAAGCGATATCGGGCATCTGGTCGCCTGCCCATGGCCCCATGATCGCCTTGGGGACCAGGTCGCTGTCGCGCAGGACCAGCACCGCCTTGGCCGGATCGATGCGCTGCTGCAGCACCTGCTGGTAGTGGGCGAGCGGCCGCGGCTGCCCGCGCAACTCGAGCGCGGGCATGATGTGCTTGACGTCGGCCGCGTCATCCTCTGCGATGGGCGATACACCGTGCCAGACCAGGATGACGCGCTCGGCGTGCGGAAAGAACCAGGCCGTGCTCATGCGCAGCGAAATTTCCGACAGCGCGCCACCGTCTTTCTGGAAGCTGGCGAAGCAGCGCGCCTGCCAATCGGGCAGCTGGCCGCGCATCACCGGCTGCCGGGGGTGCATGTTCCACAGTTCGTAGGCGGCGCCCGGAGGCAATTCGCTCTGGCCAGGTAGGCGCTGGTCGGCAGGTGCGGCATTGAAGTAGCGCCAGTCCATGTCCTCGGCGAAACCCGGGTACTCGTGCTGCAGCCACTGCTGGTCGTAGGCGCGCCCCATCAGCGCGAGCCGCTGCGGCCGGTCGGGGGGTATGGCGCCGAAACCCGCAGGCACGATGCGCCGCCCGGGTACGTCCTGACGCGCGCCGGGCAACTCGACATTGGGAAGCCGGCGCGTCTGTACGCCGTTGATCGTTTCATCGAAGCTGCCGATGCCTTCCGGGTTTTCGGGCTCGCCCGGGCCGCCATAGGCATGCGCCCAATCCAGCCTCAGGCGCTCGAAAGGCTGCGCGGGCGTGGCGCGGCCGTCGAGCCAGTAGCGATCACCGCTCACCAGCAACGACTTGGCCTGGCCATGGAAGACGGCCTGGGCCGCGCACAGTGTCTTGTCCTCCTGATGCGCCGTGTACGCATAGCCGCTGACCAGCCACTCCGGCTCGATCTTGGGCACGCCCATGTCCAGCACGTTGCCGGGCCCTATCTCGTCGGCCGCCAGCTTCCAGAGATCCTGGTCGGGCATCAGCAGGGGCTCGGGCGCCAGGCTGGCCATCGCGAAGACCGAGACGCCCAGGAAGTCTCGCCGCTGCCGTCGGAAGGGCCGGGTGATGATGCTCAGGCGAAAGGGCTTGATGGTCTTCATCGGGGGCAGCGCACCTGCTTCAGCGCACCGGCTGATCGATGGCGATCTCGCGCGAGACCGGGTCGAAGCGCAGCTTCACGGAGCGCCCTGGTGCGAAGTCGGCGAGCTTCACCGGGCTGATCGGGGCGACCAGTTCGGTCTCGTAGGCGGGCAGTCCGCCCTCAGGCCGTACCTGGAACTTGAGCCGCACGAGGATATAGATGCGCTCGACCCGCATGGCCGTGTCATAGCTCTCGAGCACCACCCCTACGGCCGGCTGGCCCGTGCGAAGCACTCTTTCGGCGCGATCCGTCCCCATCACCTGGCGGTTGACCACACTCTGCTGATCTATCACGCGGAATACATAGCGCTTGGCCAGCGTAGTCAGCACGGACGGCAGCAGCACGACGACAGCGATGATGACGATCAGATACCAATACTTGGTGAACCACACGACGAAAAGATCCAACACGCGCTCCAGGCTCAGAGATAGACGGTGATGCCCCTGGGGTTCACCCTGATTTGGGAGTAGTCGATTTTTGTCGCCGGGTTGTCCGTCGTGAAAAGCGTCCGGGTGGCGGTATAGAGGCCGATCGCACCGCTGGCGGAATACATGTCGAACTTGTTGATGGCGCCCGTGAGCGAGTAGGCGTTGAAGCCCAGGTTCTGCGCGGCAACGCTGACCACCCTTCCGTTGGCGAAGACGGCGAGCCCGTTGATGCTCACGTTGATCCCGTTGATCCCCATGTTGAAGCCCTTGAAGGCAATGCCCCAGTCCGTGAAGGTCACCTTCTTGGCCGACTTGTCCTCCACGTGAGGGGCATCCAGGATGATCTTGGTCGGTGACTTGACCGAGATGTCCGCCGCGGTGCTTTCCAGGTTCATGGGGCCATCCGTCGTCGCACTCAACGACGTGTTCGCGTGCACCTTTTGTGCCCCCTCGACGAGATAGTCCTCGTCGCCGTGGACCGTCACCTTCTTCCCCTTGGTTTCTTCGGTGTACAGGCCGACCACCTTGGTGGTCTGGGGACCGGCAATGTCTTCCTTGAGCGACGTACCGATGATCCGCTCTTCACCGCTGTCTACCGTGTCTGTGCGCTTGCCGGTGACATGGATGGTCTGGTTGCCGATGACGTCGACCTGCTGGTCGCCGCCATCCACCTTGATGAACTGGTTGCCGCCGTTGACGGTGATCGTCTGCGGCCCGCCCTTGTTCACCGTCAGCGTGTGCGGCCCGTTGACCGTCTCGTTGAGCGAGGTGTTGGTCGTGTAGGTGTCCGCGCCTTCGATCAGCGTCTCGCGCGTGCCGTCCACGGTGTGCGTTTCATTGTTCTCTACGCTGAGGCTGAAGTCCTTCTGCGCGTGCATCTTGATCGACTCGCTGCCGGGGTCGTCGTCGATCACGAAGTGGTTGGCCAGTTCGCCGTCGCCCTTGATGGTGCGGCTGATGAAGCCGCTGACCGTCGCCTTGGCCGGCAGTTCGAGCGGGGGCATCTGGTCGGCGTTGTAGACACGGCCGATGATGATCGGCCGGTCGGGGCAACCGGCGATGAAATCGACGATCACTTCCTGCCCCACGCGCGGGTGGTTCACCGCGCCGAAGTTGGAGCCCGCCCACGCGCTCGACACACGCACCCAGCACGAGCTGTCCTCGTTGCGCTGGCCGTAGCGGTCCCAGCGGAACTGCACCTTCACGCGGCCGTACTTGTCGATCCAGATGTCTTCCCCGGGCGGGCCCACGACCGTGGCGGTCTGCGGGCCGTGCGTGGTCGGCATCCGCGTGACGCGCGGCGCGCGGAACGGAAACGACGTGGGCTGCACGTCGAAGTCGAAGCTGTAGAGACCGTCGGGGCTGCCGGTGGCATAGCCGCCCTCGCGCAGGTTGTACGTCACCGAGACGATCAGGTATTCTTTGTTGTCCTCGTCGCGCGGCGCGTTCTGCATGCTGAAACGGTAGCCGGGCGCCATGCCGCGCACGTTGGAGTGACCGGTGTCCACCTCGGCCTGCGCCTGCGCTTCCTCGAGCCGTATGCGCGCGTAGTGCTCGCCATCCCCGGCGTCGCTGTAGCCGCCGAGCCACTCGTACATCTCGTAGCGGCCGTGATCGTTCTCCCGCGGCTGGCTGCGCGTGTTGAGCAGGTCGGCCTTGGGCTTCTTGAAGTCGAAGTCGTCGACCACGAAGGTGCCGGGGCGAATCTCCTCGGTCACCTCCCACTGGTCGATCACTTCGCGGCCCGTCTCGCCCGCGCGATCGGTGGCGAGGTAGCCGATGCGCGGGTAGCCCGGCAGCGTGTCGTGCGCACCCATGTCGTCGGCCAGCACCAGCGTGTGCTGGTTCTTCTCGTGCTTGAAGTAGTAGTAGATGCCCTCGTGCTCCATCAGGCGGCTCACGAATGCGAAGTCGGTCTCCTGGTACTGCACCGAATAGTCGCGCTGGCGGTAGGTGGCGCTGAGCTTCTTCTCGAACGCGAACCCGTACTCGCCGAGCACTTCGTCCAGGATGTCGACCACCGACTTGTTCTGGAAGATCTTGCAATCGCTGGTGCGCGTGAGATACCAGAGCCAGGGCCGCACCAGAGCCCGATACACCACATAGCGCGACGAGCTCTCTTCGCGGCCGATCATCGTGAAACGCGTGATCTGCCCGTTGAGGTAGCGCGGCGTCCCGTCGATCGTCACGATCTCGAGAGTGAGCGGCTTGCCGAGCACCGCCTTCATGTCGACGGAAGTGTTGGGGCTCAGCAGGTCCACTTCGAACTCGAAGAGCTCCGACAGCCCTTCCTTGCCGTGCATCGAACGGAACAGCAACTGGTCCGGTGCAAGCGGCGTGTGTGCAGTGACGACTCTGGCCATGTGATGCTCCCTTTCTGCGCTCAATGTTCGAAGAATTCGTAGCGGAAGTCGTCATCCGCCGCACTCAGTTGCACACTCGCGAGCTTGCGCGCACTGACCGTGGCCCCGATGACTTCCTCGCTCAGCCTTGGAAGGATCGTGTGCGTGAGGATCGCGTCGATCATCCGGCCGCCCGATTCGATGGCGGTGCAACGGCGCGCGACGAGTTCGACGGCGCTGTCGTCGTAGGCCAGTGCGATGCCGTGGTTCGCCTGCAGGCGCGTCGCGATGCGATCGAGCTGCAGACGGATGATGCGATGCAATGCCTCTGCGTGCAACGGGTAATAAGGCACTACAACGAGGCGGCCGAGCAGCGCGGGCGCGAACACCTTGAGCAGCGGCTCGCGCAGTGCGGCAGCCAGCGGCTCGGGGTCGGGGCGCAGGGTCGGGTCTTCGCACAGCTGCATGACCAGGTCGGTGCCGACGTTGGAGGTCATGATGATCACGGTGTTGCGGAAGTCGATGTGGCGGCCCTCGCCGTCTTCCATCCAGCCCTTGTCGAAGACCTGGAAGAAGATCTCGTGCACGTCGGTGTGCGCCTTCTCGATCTCGTCGAGCAGCACCACGCTGTAAGGCCTGCGGCGCACGGCCTCGGTGAGCACGCCGCCTTCGCCATAACCCACGTAGCCGGGCGGTGCGCCCTTCAGCGTGGAGACGGTGTGCGACTCCTGGAACTCGCTCATGTTGATGGTGACGAGGTTCTGCTCGCCGCCATACAAAGCTTCAGACAATGCCAGCGCTGTCTCGGTCTTGCCCACGCCCGAGGGGCCGCACAGCAGGAACACTCCGACGGGCTTGTTGGGGTTGTCGAGACGTGCGCGCGCGGTGCGTATGCGGCGCGAAATGGTCTCCAGCGCATCGGGCTGCGCGACCACGCGGGCCGAGAGAATTTCGCCGAGCTTCAGCACCGACTGCGCGTCGTCGCGCACCATGCGGCCGATAGGAATGCCGGTCCAGTCGGCCACCACGGTGGCGATGGCTTGCGCATCGACGGCCGCGAGGATGAGTGGCGATTCGCCCTGCAGTTGCACGAGCTTGTCCTGTGCTTCGTTGAGTTCGGCGCGGATTTCCTCGGGCGTGCGCTGGGGTTCAGCGGACGGTGTGTCGACATCCGCATCGACATTCGCCTCGCCGGCTTCTGCCGTCTCCGCCTGCACCGGCACCGCCGCCGGCGACAGCTGCTTGCGCAGCGCCACGATGCGTTCGACCAGCGTGCTTTCTTCCACGCGCCGCGTCTCCAGCAGATCGAGCTCGGCCTGCGCCGCAGCCACCTGGACCGCGATGTCTTCCACGCGCTGGTGCTCGCCCACGCCAATGGCTGCCTCGCGCCCCGCGATGCCCGACTCGATGCCCAGCACCTCGATGCGGCGCTGCAGGTCTTCGATGGCGGCGGGTAGCGCATGCTGGCTCAGCGCCACGCGTGCGCAAGCCGTATCGAGCAGGCTCACGGCCTTGTCAGGCAACTGCCGCGCGGGAATGTAGCGGTGCGACAGGCTCACGGCCGCCTCGAGCGCAGCATCGAGAATGAGCACGCCGTGGTGCTTCTCCAGCTCGGCCGAGATGCCGCGCAGCATGATCACCGCCTTGGGCTCGGTGGGCTCGTGCACCTGGATGGTCTGGAAGCGCCGCGTGAGCGCCGGGTCTTTCTCGATGTACTTCTTGTACTCCGACCAGGTGGTCGCGCCGATGGTCCGCAGCCGCCCACGCGCCAGCGCCGGCTTGAGCAGGTTGGCCGCATCGCCGGTGCCGGCCGTGCCGCCTGCGCCCACCAGCGTATGCACCTCGTCGACGAACAGCACGATGGGCTTGGGACTCTTCTCGACCTCGTCGATCACCTGGCGCAGGCGCTGTTCGAACTCGCCCTTCACGCCCGCACCAGCCTGCAGCAGCGTGGGGTCGAGCACCCACAGCGACACGTCTTTCAGTGAAGGCGGCACGTCGCCCGCGGCGAGGCGCGAGGCAAGGCCCTCGACCACTGCCGTCTTGCCGACGCCGGCCTCACCGGTGAGCAGCGGGTTGTTCTGGCGGCGGCGCATGAGGATGTCGATGATCTGTCGGATCTCGTCGTCGCGGCCGTAGACCGGGTCGAGCTCGCCTGCGCGTGCCTTGGCGGTGAGGTCGCTCGCATACTTGGCGAGCGCCGAACCACCTGCCGCGGGGCTATCGCCTTGGTGGTGCGCGGCAGCGGCTGCGCCGCCGGCCGCGACGCCGCTTGGTGCGGCATCGAAGTCGTCTTCAGGCGAGCCTTCGGTCCATGCAGCGAGCTGCGCCACCAGCACGTCGGGCACGATCTTGTCGAACTCGCGCGAGATGCCCGAGAGCACCTGGCGCAGCCCCGGCGTCTTGATGATGCCCGCGAGCAAATACGCACCGCGGATCGAGGTAGCCTCGAAGCGCAGGCTCGCATAGACCCACGCGCGCTCGACGGCGTTGTCGACGTGCTCGGAGATGTCGCTGATCGACGTGGCACCGTGCGGCAGCCGGTCGAGCGCACGCACGAGGTCTTGCTCGACCGCGTCGAGGTTGAGCCCCGCGCGCTTGATGATGCGCAGCATGTCGCTGTCCTGCAGCTGCAGGATCTGGTGCAGCCAGTGCACCAGCTCGACGTAGGCATTGCCGCGCAGCTTGGCGAAGGCGGTGGCGGTCTCCAATGCCTTGTAGAGCATCGGATTGAGTTTCGAAAAGAGAGAGACGCGGCGGATGTCGGTCATAGAGCCATGGAGGAAGATGCGGGCGCGGCAACGGGTGCCGCCGATGCGGAACGGGAAAACAATGCTTCGGGCTGGAACACCATGTCGCCGGCGTCGGTGTCCGACAGGCGCGTGCCGAGCCAGCTGCCCCAGCCGAGGCGCTGGTTGCTGTTGAGCCGCATGCCGTGCGCGTCCTGCTTCTTGAGCACGAGCCGCAGGTCCCACGCGAACTCGATGCCGACGTACTGGCGCACCCAGTCGACCACTTGCTGCAGTCGCTTGCTGCCCGGCAGGAACTCGCGGAACTCTTCCTGCGAGAGCGGCCCGAGTTCGAGGCGGAACTTGCTCTGCGCATCGCGCACCGCAAGGCCGATGGTGGCGCCGCCGCCGAGCCGGTGGTTGCGGCCGGTGATGCCGATGCGGCTGACCTGACGCTCGTCGATCATCACCCAGTCGCTCACGAACTCATCGACGCGCACGGGCACGTCGAAGTAGAGCTTGAGGATCTGGATCAGGCCCTCGGGGTTGCGCGTCTGGCGCACGAGATGGCCCGCCATGAAGGTGCGCGCGTGGTCGGCAATGCGGTCGCGCTCCTTGAGGCCGGGCTGCCCCATGTTCATGAGGCTGGCCACGTAGTCGACGAAGCGGTGGCCGTCGGGGCGGTCCAGGCTGTTGACCGATTGCGCGTCGGCCCAGGCCCGGTAGAACAGCAGGATCAGCCGGTGATGGAACAGGTCAGCGAACGCGCTGATGGTGTTGTCGGCGTGATGCCGCTTGCGTTCGCGCGCGTACTCCGTCAGGTGCAGCGGCAGCGGACCGTTGGGGCCGAACAGGCCGAAGCCGTAGATCGAGATACGCGGCGGGCCGTCGCTGTCGACATCGACGCCCGACACATTCGAGGGCGCGAAGGCCATCGAGGGCTCCTGCCCGAGGCGCAGCGGCTCGTCGAGCGGGCGCGGCGCGCGGCCCAGCAGCGGATGGTCGCCCTGCGCGTCGAGCCGGCGCAGCAGCATGAACAGGTCGTGCTCGAAGGGCTGCTCGACCAGCTTGGCCCAGAGCACGGGATCGGCCTGTGGCACGCCGCGCCGCGCCGCAGCACCGTACGCAGGCTGCACAGGCTGCGCGATGTCGTGGCGAGCCTCGGCCGCATCCAGCACCTCCTGCGCTTCCCCGGCTGGCGCCGTGGCTTGCTGCATCCCGTCGGTGAAGCCGGTTTCGCTCATACGGCGGGGCGGCGTCCCACGCGCGGAGTCCACCGCGCGATTTCGCCGCGCTGCAGACTGGACAGCGCGAACTCGGTGAACGCATTGAGCGACACGTGCCGGCTGAAGAACTGCTCCAGCACGGCGCCGAAAAGATACGGGCTCGCGCCCGAGAACGCGACCTCGTCGATCTTCAGCGCAATCTCCACGCCGCGCCCGAACACGATGGGGCCCGGCTCCGGCAGGCGGCGGAACACCGGCGCCAGCGCCATCGAGCGCACGCCCTGGATCTGGCGGCGCACCGAAGGGTCGGCGAGGTTGCCGTACAGGTCGAGCATCTCGCGCAGCGCGGCCGCGCCCTGCGCCGCATCGACATCGGTGAGGCTCAGGTAGTTCAGGCCCAGGTGGCTGATGAGGCGCCACGTCAGCGCGCCTTCGGCCAATGCGGGGTACGGCCGCGAAGGCCCGCGCAGGATGCGGATCGATCGCACGGGTGCCGATACGCGCAGCGTGAAATCTGACTCGAGCCCGGTCGGCAGCAGCAGCGGCAGGTCGCGGTTGGTGCACAGCGCGTCGAGCGTGATGTGCCGCAGGCTGTGCGGAAACGGCGCGTCGTGCTGGTCGACCAGCGACACGTAGACCTCGCTGCCGGTGTAGCTGGTGCGCGTACCCTGGGCGCGTGCGCGGTCCGACACCAGGCGCGGCTCGCGGCGCAGCGAGAAGTACGCGCCGAAGTCGCCGTCGTCCGCCGCGAACGAACCGAGGAAGGGCCGGAACTCGCGCTCTTCCGAGCCGTTGGCCATGTGGCCGGTGACGCGCTCGACGGTGAAGATCTCGAAGTCGCGCGGACGCGTGCGGTCGATCACCGCATGGTGCTCATGCTGGCCCGGCCCAACCGGAATGCGGTCACTGCGGCGCGGCACGAGGTTGATGATGGGTGTGCAGAACAGCGAGAAATGCTTGGCGTCTACCAGCCGTTCGAGGTCGCCGTCGGCGCGGTCGAGCAGGATCACGATCTCCATCGTGGTGCCGCTCATGGCCTGCACCGCCGCGCGCAGCTTGTTCACGCTGAAGAACAGGTAGCGATCGGGAAACGCGAAATACTCGTGCAGCAGGCGGTAGCCCTGGAAGGAGCGCGCGTCGTAGGGCAGCAGCGCCTGGTCAGGGTCGAAGCCCTCGTGCCTGATGGCCTCGTCGCCCAGCGGCACGATGCGCGCCGTGCTGCCCGGCCCGCTGCGGCACACGACGCCGATGCTGTGGTGCGCCGCGAGTTCGAGCACGCGCAGCGCATGCAGCTCCGCACCCGAAATAAAGAACTCGAGCCGGTCGAGCGGCATGTCGGCAAAACGCGCGCCGCCCACCGCTTCGAGCTTGATGGTGATGGCGCTCTTCGCCTGCCGCGCAGCCATGGGCATCGCATGCGCGATTTCCGCGGGCACCGGGCCGATGCCCGCGTCGGCGATGCGAATGGGCCACAGCGTGACGGCATGGCCGGTGCGGAACTCGCAGGCTGTCTGCTCGCCCTTGATCATTCGCCCGCGCAGGATGGTGTGGCGCGGCAGCTCGTAGCCAGCCTTCAGCGAGCCTTCGTTGAGGTTGCCGTCGATCTGCACCACGGCCATGGCGGGCAGCGGCGCGAGGAAGTTGGGGTACACCACTTCGAGCAGCCGCTGCGAGAAGCGCGGAAACTCCGCGTCCATCTTGAGCTGGATGCGCGCGGTGAGAAAGCTGAAGCCTTCGAGCAGGCGCTCCACGTACGGGTCGCTGACCTCGATGCCGCGCATGCCGAGGCGGCCCGCAATCTTCGGGTAGCGCTGCGCGAACTCGGCCCCGAGCTCGTGCATGTAGGTGAGCTCGCGGTTGTAATAGTCGAGCAGCCTGGCATCCATTCAGAGGCCTCCGGTGGGCCGCAGCACCATGTGCCCGCTTTCGAGGTCGAGCTCCGAGCGCAGGATGAATTCGATCGGGTACGGCACCGACCACAGCGTGCCGCGGATCTCCAGCGCGAGCAGGTTGTGGTGTTCGAGATCGGTGGCGTCGGTCACGCAGCGCACGTCGATGCTGTCTTTCATGATGCGCGGCTCGAAGTCAATGATGGCCGAGCGGATGGCCGCTTCGACGTCCGCGAAGTCGACCTCCGACATGCGGCCGCCGGCCCAGCCGCGCACGCCGAAGTTCAGCACCGAGCGGCGCGCGCGCGGCATGGTGTTGATGTTGTGGTCCGCACCGAAGTTGGTGGTGTTGAGCAGCCACTGCAGATCGCGCAACACCGAGTCGCGCAACAGCCTGCCGCTCATGAGGAAGGCGCCCGCGCGCTCCTGGCGGGTCTGCGGCGTCTTGTCGGTGAGGCGGTCGAGCAGCACCGGCTGCAGGCGGTCGCGCGCGACGCTTTCCTGCTGGTCGCCGTCGGTGTCCATGATGCTGCTCATCAGGTCGCGTCCTCGCGCGAGAACTCGATGAGCCGCAGGTCGAGCAGCGAATGGTCTCCGGCCTCGCTGATCAGCGTGCGCTGGCCGAGGCCCGCGTATTGATCTTCGCCGGCCAGCGGCAGCCAGTCGGTGCGGCGGCCCAGCGTGGTTTCGTCGTCGAGGCCTTCGAGCGAGCCCGGATAGCGCACCGGCACCAGGCCGTTGAGCGCGCGGCCATCGTGCAGCTCGAATTCAGCTGGCGCCCACAGCAGGTCGACCAGGTGTTGAGGGCGCGAGAACTTGATGCGGCGCACTTCGGGCAGGGGCAGCCATGCATAGCCCGAGGGCGTGAGCAACTCCAGCACCGCGCCGATGCGCACGTCGCCGTCGCACAGCCACGCGAAGATGCTGCGCTCCACCGGTTCGCCGTCGAGCGCCTGCACGGCGCGCGAATCGGAGCGGTCGACGCTGGTGAGCGCGCCATGCAAGGCGGGCGCGGCCTGCCGCGCGGTCTCGCGCAGGGCGGCGGCTTCCTCGGCACGGTCGGCCGGCAGGGCCGCGGCAGCGATCAGCTGTTCGACCCATTCCGCGTTGCCGCAGATGATGGCCGGAGCGCGTCCGCCGGACCAGAAGTCGCTGCGATGCCGTTCGCCCGAAAGCGCCATCGAACAGGTGACGCTGGCGGGAGTGAAAGTGGGGTCGAGCTTGGTGGCGAGCTTGAGCTGGTCTTCAGCCCGCTGCCATTCGCCGCGCAGCGCGAGGAAGTGACACAGGGCAAGACGCAAGCTTGCATTCTGGGGATTGGCGCGGATCTGCCTCTGTACCCATTCGGTGTGCTCGGCCACGGAGCGTTCGCCCAGCACTGCAAACCCATCGCCCATGAAGCTTCCTCGCTGACTGAATGGCACACGGCGCGAAAGGCCTGTGTGCGAAGGACGGCCGTGGAGGCCGTCGGGAAAAACGTCGCGGCCGGCCCGCTGGGCCGGCCGCGCATCGGGGAAAAAGGAAATCAGGCTTCCTTGTTTTCCTTGATGTTCCAGCCCAGCACCGTCTCGGCGCCCTTGCCGCCCTTGTCGGTCTGTTCCCAGTACTGCTGCTTCACCTTCGC